>JAESQG010000553.1 GCA_016765265.1 Pseudomonadales bacterium
GCACCATTGGTTTGATTTTCAAAAAAGACCGTTTGGCCTTCACATATTTCTACAATACCATTCATAGGTGCGAGCGATGTGCGCTAGCTTACGCAGTTGTTGAGTGTTCATGTTGCCGTAGGGGGCGCAGACTCGTAATAAGGGGGCATGTCTTTGAACATAGAGTCCGTTTTGGAGACGTAGAGGAAGATATTCATCCTCAGTAAGATCGCCTGCTGACCAGCGCTCTGTTTGGCCACGAAATTGGGCGACTCTTTCTTCTAGAATCTTTTGGTCGTGTGCTGAATAGATATACATACTTAAGTCTCGATCATTAATACTGACGTCGACGGACGAAAAACCCTAATTCCCATGATAATTTGAAGGTTTAGTGTCGAATATTCTTAGGGAAATCGAACCGGTCGAAAAACTAGCAAGGAAGGATATCAATTACTCCTTATGATTGACAGGAATGTTTTGGACTATCTTTATAAGCACGGGGAATAGCGGGGAGAGTCACAGGTCTCTCGAATCCGCATTCAGATATAATGTTTTGATATTGAAGGAATAATAGACAGAAAATCGGTTCGTTTAGTAGGCCAGATAAGGTCCCAGTGATGTAAGGGACCAAGCAGTCTTATACTGCGCAGATCAAGAACCCTATTTCAAGAATAATTGAGTGTTTGAGGATATTGGTGTCGTTAAATATAAGGAGATTATACCTTAACGGTTTGCCACTCTCTTTGACGCCAGATATGCATAAATAAATAGGAAGTTATACCCCGTTGGAGAGCTTGTACTATCCAGATACCCACCAGTCCATACCCCAATACGGGCCCAACAAGCCAGACTGTTGGTAGAAAAAACATCCACTGCATAACCAAGTTTACCTGCATTACCTTTTTCGCAGCGCCAGCGCCTAATAGAGCTTGGGTTAAAATGACCGCCACAGCATCAAAGATAATAAAAACGCCGGTAATCCTGAGAGGAGTTCTTCCCAGCTCTAATAAATGGGGTTCATGTACAAAGATACCTAGGACTTGATCGGTAAACAAACACAATGGGACTCCAAATGAGGCTAAGAGAATCGTAGCAATAATCACCGCATCCCAGCCCCAGCGAGTGGCATCCACCATGTCGCCGCGTCCCATGGCTTGCCCTACCAATGTAGCCGCTGCTAACCCTAAACCTATAGACGGAAGAATAACAAACAGGATGAGCGTGATGAGCACATGCGCCACGGCCAGCTCAGGAGTGCCTACACTACCGATGATAGTAAATAACACAGTCAAGGATAGCGCGAATAAAAATTGCTGGATGGAATTGGGTAGTGCTACTCGGGAAATGGTTCGCAATAAAGTGGCGCTAGGCCAATGTCGCATAAACCCATGTGGCTTCGCATATTTAAAACAGAGAATGGCGTAAATTATTGAACCCATATACAGGGATATGGTAGTGCCGAGTCCTGCACCCGTCGCGCCCATTTCAGGTAATCCTAGGTGTCCCCAAATAAGGCAGTAACTCACAGCCACATTAACTACATGCATAGCAATGATGGTACTCATGTAGACAGTGGAGCGATTGATGCCATTCCAATAACCACGAAAAGAAAAGTTAAAGCCGACGGCAAAGACCCCTATCACACGCATTTCGAAGTAGGGCGTAGCCACCGCCACCACCGCGCTATCAGCGCTGAGGAGCTGCAGGAAAAAGTCAGAGAAACTAAAAACAATTAAAATAATAGGAATGCCGATTACCAAGGTCATCAATATGCCGGCGTTTAATGGCTCCCCCATGACATTTGTTTTGCCTTCGCCTTTACGCCGAGACACCATGGCTTGTACACCGGAGCCCAGTCCCATGGCTAACGCGCATGCCGCGAAGGTGGCGTAGCCGCCAATACCTACGCCCGCCAGAGCCGTTTCCCCCAGAGACCCGACCATTGCTGCGTCGATGATGTTGAGAACACTTTGGGAGAGCATGCCGGTCATTATTGGCAGGGCCAACACCAGTATTGTTTTAATACGGTGGCGAGGTATGAATAAACTGCTAATCATGGGCTGCTCATAGGCAGTCAGGCATCATAGGACAAATTTGGCGATAACCATCGTTCAGTGGTTTCTACTGATTGTTCGCTCCGTTTAGCAAAGATTTCAACTTGATCCTTATTAATCTTCCCAACCGCAAAGTAGCGCGACTCCGGGTGAGAAAAGTACCAGCCACTGACCGATGCGGCTGGTGACATAGCATAGTGTTCAGTAAGCGTCATGTGGGTATTGTTTTCTGCGGACAGCAGACTGAACAAAGTCTCTTTTTGTCTGTGGTCAGGACATGCGGGATAACCCGGTGCTGGGCGGATACCCGCATAACGCTCCTTGATTAACTCTTCATTAGAGAGTTTATCTTCGGCTGTGTAAGCCCAGTATTCTTTACGTACTCTTTCATGCATGCGCTCAGCAAATGCTTCTGCTAAACGATCCGCAATCGCTTTTACCATAATAGCGTTATAATCGTCATGTTCGGATTCATATTCGGCCACCAGCTTATCTACTCCAATCCCAGCGGTTACAGCAAACCCGCCGATATAGTCCACTTTGCCTGTGGATTTTGGCGCGATATAATCCGCAAGGCATAAGTTCGGTTTGCCTGCGGGCCTTGGCGTTTGTTGACGTAAATAATATAGTCTATCCCTGGCTTGCTGGCCATTAACCTCAGTGACTATCTCTATATCATCACCATCGACCTGATTGGCTGGCCAAAATCCGATGACTCCATTTGCTTGAATTAAATTCTCATCGATAAACCGGCGCAGCATTTCTTTGGCATCGCGGAATAATTTGGTGGCCTCTTCCCCTACCACTTTGTCATCTAAAATATTCGGGTATTTCCCTGCTAGCTCCCAGGTCAGAAAGAAGGGAGTCCAATCTATGTATTTCGCTAATTCATCTAATGGATAGTTCTCAAAGACCTTCACCCCGGTAAAGGTTGGAGCAGGGGGAGTGTAGTTATCCCAGTCCCATTGCAATCCATTGTCGCAGGCTTTTTGATAACTGAGTTGCTTTGCCTTGGAACGGCGGTTTTTATTTCGCTCCCTGACTTTTACATACTCCTCTCTGAGATCATTTACGTAGCGAGGTTTAAGCTCATCACTAATCAACGTAGTGACTACACCGACGCTTCTAGAGGCATCCTGTACATAAACGGTGGAATTTATTTTATACCCTGGTTCGATTTTTATTGCAGTATGGGCTTTTGATGTAGTGGCCCCTCCGATGAGCAAGGGGAGGTCTATTTTCAGTCGTTCCATTTCCTTTGCTACGTGTACCATTTCGTCCAGGGAAGGCGTGATCAATCCGCTTAGGCCAATGATATCCACTTTCTCTTCTATTGCTGTCTTCAGGATTTTGTCACAAGAAACCATGACGCCTAAATCAATGACTTCAAAATTATTACATTGTAGGACAACGCCTACGATATTTTTTCCAATATCGTGCACGTCTCCCTTCACTGTGGCGAGAAGGATCTTTCCTTTAGAGGATGCCCCTCCGTCCTTCTCTGCATCGATGAAAGGGACAAGATGTGCGACAGCTTGTTTCATTACCCGCGCGCTTTTGACCACTTGGGGTAAGAACATCTTGCCGTCACCAAACAAATCACCTACCACGTTCATGCCGTCCATCAGTGGACCTTCAATAACGTGAACGGGGCGCTCGGCTTGTAGCCGCGCTTCTTCTGTATCTTCAACAACGAATGTGTTTATGCCTTTAACCAAGGCGTGTTCTAGACGTTTCACCACGGGCAGATCACGCCAGGCCAAATCTTCTACTTGTTTTTTGGTTCCATCCCCCCTGTAATTGTCAGCGATTTCCACCAAGCGGTCGGTGCCGTCCTCACGCCGATTGAGAATAATATCTTCTACGTGTTCGCGTAGTTCCTTTGGCACTTCCTCGTATATTTCTAATTGCCCCGCATTGACTATCCCCATTCTAAGCCCTGCCTTGATGGCGTGATAGAGGAACACTGCATGTATTGCTTCCCTGACAGGATTGTTTCCACGAAAGGAAAACGAGACATTGCTCACTCCGCCTGATGTTTTTGCATAGGGTAAATTTTCTTTGATATAGCGACAGGCGTTGATGAAATCCACGGTGTAGTTGTTGTGTTCTTCTATGCCCGTGGCAACAGCAAATATATTGGGGTCGAAAATAATGTCTTCTGGCGGAAAACCAATGCCCATTAGTAAGTCGTACGATCGCTGGCAAATCTCTGTTTTGCGTTTTTCCGTATCCGCTTGTCCTGCTGTATCAAAGGCCATCACGACTATGGCGGCACCGTACTGCATGCACAGGCTTGCTTTGGCCACGAACTCATCTTCGCCCTCCTTCATGCTGATGGAGTTCACTACGGCTTTACCTTGGGTGCATTTCAAACCTGCTTCGATGATCTCCCATTTAGAGGAGTCGATCATCAAAGGGACTTTGGATATATCGGGTTCAGAGGCAATTAGATTGAGAAAAGTGACCATTGCTTCCTGCGAGTCGATCATGCCTTCATCCATATTGATATCGATGATTTGTGCGCCCGCAAGAACTTGTTGGAGGGCAACCTCCAATGCTTCGTCAAATTCCTCTGCGACAATGAGGCGTTTGAATTTTGCAGAGCCTGTGACGTTGGTTCGTTCGCCCACATTAACAAAGAGGGAGTCCTCATCGAAACTAAAAGGTTCTAGGCCGCTTAAGCGACAGGCTTTAGGGATCTCGGGGATTTGTCTAGGTGAATATTTGGCAACGCGTTCGGCAATGGCCTTTATAAAATCAGGATCTGTACCACAGCAGCCGCCGATAATATTAAGAAAACCGGATGCGGCAAACTCTTCAATGATATCTGCCATTTCTTTTGGTGTCTGATCGTATTCGCCAAACTCATTGGGCAAGCCTGCGTTAGGATGGGCACTTACATAGGTGTTAGCTTTTGCCGCGATTTCTTCGATATGAGGGCGTAGCTCCTCAGCGCCTAGGGCGCAGTTAAAGCCGATACTAATGGGCTTGGCATGGGCAACGGAATTCCAGAATGCTTCAACAGTCTGGCCCGATAAAGTTCTACCACTGGCATCGGTGATGGTGCCAGAAATCATAATGGGCAGCTCAATCCCACTTTGGTTGAAATATTCTTTCACAGCAAAAATAGCGGCTTTGCAATTGAGCGTATCAAACACAGTCTCAATTAAAATGATATCAGCGCCACCATCCACTAACCCTTTGGTGGCCTCGGTGTAGTCCGTGACGAGTTCATCAAAGGTGATATTGCGAAAGGCCGGATCGTTCACCTCGGGAGACATCGAACAGGTGCGGCTGGTGGGGCCTAACACGCCTGCTACAAAACGGGGTTTGTTCGGTGTTTTTGCCGTGACTTCATCTGCTGCGGATCGCGCTACTCGGGCGGCGGCTACATTTAACTCATAGACAATCGACTCTAGATGGTAGTCTGCCTGTGATACTTGAGTGCTATTAAAGCTATTGGTTTCTACAATATCTGCACCCACATCAAGGTAGGCTAAGTGGATTGCCTTGATGATGTCGGGCTGTGTTAGAGACAATAAGTCGTTATTGCCTTGGAGATCATGGGGGTGATCAGCGAATTGCTCGCCGCGATAATCTTTTTCTTCCAATTTATAGGACTGAATCATTGTGCCCATGGCGCCATCGAGTAGCAGTATTCGTTTTTCTAATTGTTCTCGCAAAAGGGCTGACCGAGGGTGTTGGGTTGTTGCCATGGAGGATATATTTCATTAATAAACAAGATGTTAATTGATGTCGTAACAAATAATACAGAGGACTAAAGTGCAGTATAGTGGGCACTGGATACCTTAAAAAGGATAGGGCACTTGTTTTTGAGGGGGACCAAATCAAGGTACTAGACCAAATCAAGGTATTAGCTGAGCAGCCTTTTTAAGTTCTATATTGCGGAGCGAAGTCTAACAAAATTTGTTCATTTCGTCCTAGTATCTTGTTAAGACACATTATTACCTGGCTTAAAGATAATCGAATATTGAGACAGCATGTATTAAAACTGCTTTTTTTCATTGTTAGGGTGCGAATTAAGTTAAAATCATTATAATAATCCTATTCCCGACTATTTTAGTAAGGTATTCAGATGTCAGATCTTCCCAAGAGTTATTTCAGCATTACGGATAGCGCACAGGATTACTTGCGTGACCTGTTGAGTAAACAAGATAGCCCTAATATTGGTGTGCGGATTTTTGTAGAGAAACCCGGTACTCCTCATGCAGAATGTTGTATGGCGTACTGTCCTGAGGGCGAGGCACAAGAAGAAGATGTAAAGTTTGAGTTTGAGGGTTTTGCTGCTTATTTAGAAGAAAAAAGTATCACTTATCTTGAAGATTCGGTTACCGATTACTCTGGGGATAAGTTAGGGGGTCAACTGACCTTTAGAGCGCCGAAATCAAAAGTTCCACGAGTTTCAGAAAATGCGACTCTCGAAGAGCGAATTGAGTATGTACTGCAATCCGAAGTTAACCCTAGCTTGGCGTCTCACGGGGGCCACGTTTCCTTGATTACTTTAGTTGATGACGATACCACGGCGGTATTAGAGTTTGGTGGTGGCTGCCAAGGTTGCGCCTCGGTGGATATGACCTTAAAAAGTGGTGTTGAGACAACTCTATTGGAGCGGGTTCCCGAGTTGCATAAAGTGGTTGATAAAACGGATCATAGCAATAAAGAAAATGCCTATTATTGAGTGATAATGGGTGATCAAAAGGGAGCATTGTTGCTCCCTTTTTTTATACCATTGGCATCCGCCAAGATGAGCATGTAGCCTACATTTCTATTTTCATATCCAGGGAAATCAAACCAATGAATGGGTTGAAATCAAAGTTTATTACTTTATACGTTACCGCGTTAATGATTGCTGTGGTACATGCGGGTGTCGCCATATTCGGCGGCGTGGCAGATGAGTATTTAATGGCTTGGTTAGGTGCTGCCTTCGCAACAGGACCCCAGTTGGCGTTCTTTATGAAAATATTTTTTGTCTCCACTGCTCGCACATCAGCGAATTTAAATACGTTGGTCATGCTAGGGATGGTTGGAGCTGCTACTGCTGCGGTATCTGTTTCTCAAACTGAAATGATCGATTGGTTGCCCCTGTTTTATGCGATTGTTATTGGCATGGGGGGTAATTTACTTTATGTCTTTTGGTATTCTCGATTTGGTCGCGGAGACAATCTCCTGTTACAAGTGGGAAAAAAATTACCGAAATTTACACTAGAGGATCAGCGGAAAAATGAAATTAAATCCAACGCATTTTTAGGATCACCGTGCTTAATTATTTTCTATCGTGGAAACTGGTGTCCGCTCTGTATGGCGCAGATCAAGGAGGTGGCAGGACAGTATAAGGCAATGGCAGATCGAGGGGTGAAGGTGGTACTAGTCAGTCCTCAAAGTCATAAAAACACGGAATCTCTCGCAAAAAAATTCGACGTGCCTTTCCTGTTTCTAGTAGATAAAAATAATAAAGCGGCAGAAAAACTGAATATCATCAGTGCCGGTGGTACGCCAGCCGGGTTAGAGGTGTTGGGCTATGACAGTGACACTGTCATGCCTACTGTCTTAATGACTGATGCTAAGGGTAAGATTATTTTTGCCGACTTGACAGATAATTACCGAGTTAGACCGGAACCCGAAACTTTTATCAAAGTATGGGAAGAAAACGGGATAACTATTTCTGAAAACTAAGAATGAATACTCATATCTACTTCAGTGTGATCAGTACCTTTACAGTGTCATCAACAACTGAACTATCAATATACCCTAGACCATTTTGATTGGCGGCGACCCAAGCCAACACATCTTTATCCGATCCCACCTCAGCAGGGGGTTGTCCATTTCCTGAAAATAAAATACCAGCCCAACGGTTACGCACGTCCTGTGCCGTGGCGGAACAGCATTTCAGATAAAATTGATTACGTAGAGATCCACCCATGCGTTGATCAGCGAGTTTGGCCTTTGTACCGTCAGGTAGGGTAAAGGTTTTACCAAGATAAAGTCGTTTTAGATTTTTACTTGTCAGAGAGGTAATGCCTACTGCACGATTTGCTACAACGACGAGATCTGCATAGGAGACCGAAACGACAGTGCATAACAATACAAGAGATGCCAGTTGTATGCCTTTAAGTTTTAATTTTTGCATCGTGATACTCCTTATTTAAAAAATCATGTCGAGGGCAATTGTAATACTGTTCAAGCTTTCCATCGTGACATCGCCCGTGTAGCCCACATCAAACAGGCCGCGGTTGCCGTCTTTAGGGTCAGCATTTAATAATTCAATTTTAAATGCTGTGTTGGCCATCCATTCGTAACGTAGGCCCAGAGCGATAGAGCTTTGTGTCTGCGGATCTATTGAATCTTCTCCTTTAGTATTATGATATCCCAGGGTGAGGTAGGGTGTAGTCGCACCCGTAGCATATAGTAATGACACGTAAGTCGCTTGACGTGTAAAGGTGGAAACTGTTCGTTGGACATATTCACTGATTAGTCTGATGCCTGAAATTTTCATATCGATCCCTATAGACCATAAATCTCCGTCTACAGCGGTCTCTGTACCATCAAATCGACTGGTTATAACAGCGTTGACCGCAGTGAGTCTAAGGCACTCACTAGAGGCGGTGAGACATTCTGTGGTGGTTTGCCTGAACAATGTATTCAATGCCACTGGGTCTAGGGAAACCTTTAATGTTTGATTAACTCCCGCTACGCTAACTCGATAAAAATCACCTTCAAATTGCAGGACTACTCCTACATAATCATCGGAGGACAGCTCTTCATCTATAGGTTTTAAGACGCCGAATACATTAGCTAAAGTCGGCGAGGTGATGTTGTTGTTCTGAACCCCGTGTATCAGTTTTAACGTGATATCATGCTCGAATAGATACTTTTTAAATTGTAGTTCTATACCAGTATAATCATTAAAAAACTGTTGTTCATACACTTCTAAGGGTGGGCGTACCCAGGGGGTGCTGTAACCTGCCTCTAACTGTGATGAAAAAAGATAAATGGGTTGTTGCATGCGCCCAAGCTTTAGGTCCAAGCCTGGTTTTAACGTTAAATTCGCGAATAACCAGTTAGCATTAACTGCGAAATTATCTCGGTTGTTCTTAGCCACAAACTGGGTGGTGAGAGTAACTTTTTCGTTAATTTTTGCGGTACCCTGTAGTCCTAGTCGGGTATCACTAAGGTAACTACCTTCTTTTGTTATTTGATAAAAGCGGCCATAAGAATATTCATTGTCGCTCTGGCTATAAGCACCGGTAAAGAATCCATTCCAACGTATGCTGCTATCAGCAGATGCCATTTGACCAGTGGTGGTACCGAGTACATATCCCAGTGAAAGAATCACAATACTGAGTATCTTCCGAGATTTTTCGGTCAAGATCAATGCTCCTTGATCTTGTTTATTAGAAAATTAATATAAGGCTCCTCAAACTCTTAACCAGAATATTAAGCAAATTCGTATTCAGAGTAGTTTGATAATAAAAAAGTAGTTCTCAAGTAGTTTGGTGTCAAAGAGATTCTTGTTACTTATGTGTATATGTAAAAAAATAGGTAATTTGAATAAATGAGGTGTAATGGTGGAAATATATAGAGAGGTGGGATTAACCGTAAAACATGTGACGACGAGATTGTATCAAACTGGCTTTTGTAACAGTAGAAGTTTATGCTCGAGCCTACAAAAAATGGTAATGAGGGATAGCGTCTATAATTCATATTTAGCCAAGTTAGTCGATGGCTGTCGACTAACTTGTCCCAGAAGATGACGTAATGTCATTGATGCCGTTTCAAAACCAAAAGGCTTAAGAAGTTAAAGATATGACAGAGAAAAAAACGGAATCCAGCGACAGAAAATACCTTATTGATAGACCGGAAGTTCTCGAAGCTATGGAAAATGGAACTTTCAGTGGCAGCCCCCATGGCAAGATCATTGGCGTAGAATATGTATCCGTAGAGAGGAATAGAGCATGTCTCAAGATCCCCTATAAAGATATTTTGGTGGGAAACCCAGAGACAGGGGTCATTCATGGTGGCGTCATAATAACGTTGATGGACAGCGCGACTGGCAGGGCGGTTTTATGCTCGATACCTGAGATTGAGGCCATAGCGACACTGGATTTGCGCGTGGACTATATGAAGCCTGCCATAATAGGTAAAACCATTTATGCATCAGCGGAATGTTATAAACTAACAAGTTCTATCGCCTTTGTTAGAGGCGTTGCCTATCAGGATGATGAAAATGATTTAGTGGCGACCTGTACTGCGACATTTATGCGTGGTGCTAATCAAGCTCCTATCAAACTGGGAGGAGCGTAAGCCATGGAGTCAGTGACAGATTATTTCGCCTCCGTACGGGAATCTAAAGATCTTGATAAAGCCATCGAAATGATCCCTTATGCGAAGTTACTAGGGATCCGATTTAAGGAGAGCGACGACAAAAGCTTATTATTTCACTTACCTTTTAGTGAGAGTATTATTGGCAATTTGAGGTTGCCGGCCATACACGGTGGTGTGATAGGCGGCTTTATGGAAAGTGCCGCGATCATTCACCTTATGTGGGCCATGGAATCAGGTGGTATGCCGAAGGTGATTGACTTTAATATTGATTATACTTTGACCGGCCGCGCTGAAGATACTTATGCTA
>JAESQG010000554.1 GCA_016765265.1 Pseudomonadales bacterium
ATAGGCGCAAGGTCTCGTAATCGACCGTACATGGAGACCACTAAATCAAACGTTCGTGAGCCCAGTGCATCTGCGGTCTCGGCTACATCGAAGGGGTTTGTGTGAATGTGCTCCACCTCGGGCGGTATAGCATCCACCTCATGTTTGCCAGTATGCAAAATCGCAGTTTCGTAGCCTCTACTGAGAAGTCCGTTTACTACGAATGGTCCTGTGGGTCCTGTTCCACCAACAACGAGTGCCTTCATTATCTGCTACCTTTAATCCAAAATTAGTCTCTAGTTAATACAAAAATCAGCAAGACTACAGGCTGTATCTCTGCTGATATCGGGACAACACATTGGGAATATTTCAGTCCCATGGATTGTGCCCATCACTTGACGACAACGAGCAGATACTCCCGCGTTTAATAATAATCGATAAAAGTTAATGCCCTCATCTCGAAGCGGATCGCATTCGTTAACGCTTATAACAGTGGGGGGCAAACCTTTGACGTCATCAATAGTGGCGAAACCTGGCCAGGCCAATGGGTTTTTCTTTTCTAGCTCATCAATACCATAAGCCATTGCACCGACGTTGCTATGTAGGTCTAGTAAGATGCCATTGTTTTCGGTAGATGAAGGTAGCTCTGGCAATGGCCAAATACCCGAGATATAAGGACACAATGCGTAGAGTCCCTTTATTAAATCTATATCACCGTCCTTCTTCAGGCGTAGTCCGGTGGCTAATGTTAAATTACCTCCACCACTCTCTCCTGCAATAACAATCCTTTTGGGGTCGATATTGAGGCTTTCACTATTGGCTACTACCCATTTTACACCACTAACACAGTCGTTAAGTCCAGCCGGATAGGGTGCGACTTCTTCAGCCGAAGAGGGTATGAGTGCATTGCGGAAGTCAACCATCGCCACGGCAACGCCCTGCTGAGCAATAATTCGACCCCATGCTCGATAGTTACCGTCGTAACAGGACATAGCCTGCATGCCACCACCGTGTATGTAATAAACGCATGGCACCGTCTCGTTATTGTCCGGACGAATAAACTGTATTTTAATCGTATTACCGTCCGGTTTTGAGGTGAACTCTTTATCAGTTACAACGAGTCCTTTGGAAGAGGCAATCTCTTCGGTGTCGCAAAACTCCATGAACTTTTCCATCATCTGCCTTCCGGCTTTTGCGCGTTCCGAGTTTGCTGCCTCCGATAACTTCTCTCTATTTTCAACATTCTTTGGCGGTGGCATGTTTAGCGCACCCATCACGTTTTTGATTCTAGGATCTATTCTGGGATCATCTATAATTTTATTACCTGACATGTTCGCTCCTATTAAATAACACTTTCATCCGTTAAAATAGTAAACCACCTGCAAGAACTTCAGTCTGCATCAGCTAGGGTGCGTATTAACTAGGGCCCGTATTAACTAGGGCCCGTATTAACTACGGACCTTTATTAACTGGACCTTTATTAACTGGACCTTTATTAACTGGACCTTTATTAACTGGACCTTTATTAACTGCGGACCGTCATTAACTACAAGACTGCCAAAATACTTTCCGCAGCACTCACTTCAATCCCACCAGCAGGTTCAACAGCTAAATGACTCACTACACCGTTATCCACAATCATTGCATAGCGTTGACTTCTTTGACCCATTCCAAAGCCTGTAGCGTCTAACTCTAGACCCAAAGCCTTAGCCAATTCGCCACTGCCATCTGCCAACATAATCAATTCCTCTGCATTCTGAGCCTTACCCCAAGCGCCCATAACAAAAGCATCGTTAACCGATACGCAAATAATGGAATCAACGCCTTTTGCTTTTATTTTATCAGCATTAGTGACGTAACCCGGCAGATGCGTCATAGAACAACCGGGTGTAAATGCACCTGGAACAGCAAACATAACGACTTTCTTATCAGCAAACAATTCAGAAGTGTTTACTTTCTTTGGACCTTTATCGCCCATAACCTGTAAATCGACGCTGGGGATTTCCTGACCTTTTTCAATAGCCATTTTCTTTTTCCTTAAAATGTGTGTGGGTTGATTTGCTTCTTCTGTTAATTTGTTTCTTCTTTTAAACTGTTTCTTCTGTTAATTTGTTTCTTCTGGGATGAGCCTGTACTAAGTCACTTCGTACTCTAGTCATGCACACTAACACAATACCTGTATTTATTGGACTCACCCATTATAAAAATTAATGATGACTTTTAAGACTGTCCCTGTACTGCATTGTCAGCATGTAGTGCTGCAATTTCATCTTTGGAATAACCCCAGTCCGCCAAGATATCATCTGTATGCTGTCCCCGTTTTGCGGGTGGTCCCGAGATCTCAGCTTGGGTACCACTAAATCGAGGCGCTGGAGCAGGTTGCACTATACCATCTACCTCCACAAACGACTCGCGGGCCTTAGCATGTGGATGCTCCGGCGCTTCAGCGAAACGCAGGACAGGCGCAAAACAGACATCACTTTGCTGCAAAATATCACACCATTCATCACGGGTTTTCGTTAGGAACAAGGCCTTGATTTTTGTCTTTTGTGTAGGCCAAAGTTTAAAATCTGATTGCACACCAAAATCTTCTTCACTGAGGCCAAGTAATTCTTTTAACTCCGCATAAAACTGCGGTTCCACCGATGCAATGGAAACATACTCCCCGTCGGAACACTCATAAGCATCATAATAATGACTAGCGCCATTGAGGGGGTGTTGTCCCCGTCCTTCATGCAACTTACCTGCCGCTAATTGTCCGAAGAAGGAGGCACTTAAAAGTGCAGCGCCATCCACCATGGCTGAGTCAACCACTTGCCCTTGACCTGTTTGTTTCGCACTTAAAATGCCACTCACCATTCCGAAGGCGAGGAACATACCACCTCCTCCGAAATCGCCCACCAAATTCAGTGGCGGTGCGGGTGGTCCACCTTTTACACCCATATTGTAGAGTGCACCGGTGAGCGCGATATAATTGATGTCGTGTCCTGCCACTTGTGAAATAGGCCCCTCTTGCCCCCAACCCGTCATTCTACCAATCACCAAAGCCGGATTCTTTTTCAATAACACATCAGGCCCTATTCCTAGCCGTTCGATAACTCCAGGGCGAAAACCTTCAATCAATCCATCAGACTTCTCAACCATACGCAATAATACGTCTATGCCTTCCTTGCTCTTTAAGTTGAGACGAATCGAGCGACGGCCCCGCGCCAATAGATCGTACTTCTCACTACGCGCTATGCCACCAGGCTTGCCGGTTCGATCAATACGAATCACCTCGGCTCCCATATCAGCCAACATCATGCCGCAAAACGGACCGGGGCCTATCCCCTGTAATTCTATAATTCGTAAACCTTGTAATGGACCCATAATTAATTCCTTGTGTGTTATTACTTTTTTTCTATTTCAAACCGCTTTATTCAAACCGCTTTATTCAAACCACTTTATTCAAACCACTTTATTCAAACCACTTTATTTTCTCTGAACGCTTTTATTTCCTCGCCACTATATCCCAGTTCCTGCAACAGAATATCCGTATGCTCTCCTAACAATGGTGCGCGCTCGATTTTCTTAGGTGGTGTCTCCGACATTTTAAAAGG
>JAESQG010000555.1 GCA_016765265.1 Pseudomonadales bacterium
AGGCCTCTCTTTGAGGTGAATAACTCCAAAATTAGACCCCTGACGTAATGTGACTAAAGTATCTAAGCTCTACACCGTTTTAGAGATAGATTTTAATGAAGGAGAGTATCGAATGAGCGCAAACATCTTAAATGTGACAGACAGCGACTTTGAAGCAACGGTTTTACAAGCAGATTGCCCCGTTTTAGTGGATTATTGGGCAGAATGGTGTGGTCCATGCAAGATGATAACGCCGATTCTTGAAGAAATTGCGGGTGAATATGACGGAAAATTGAAAATCGCCAAATTAAATATCGATGATAATGTCAATACTCCACCAAAATACGGTATTCGTGGCATCCCAACACTGATGCTGTTTAAAAATGGTAACGTAGAAGCAACAAAAGTAGGTGCATTATCGAAATCGCAATTGACAGCATTCATAGATAGTAATATATAATGACTTGCCTCCGTACAGTACGCATCAATTTATAATGATTGTAGCAGTAATAACTGCTGAAACTGTAAAGAGGCAAATAAACCTCCGCAACCCGCTCATCACCTTTTTGAAGAACCTGTTCCAAGCACTCTGCTCCAAATACCTGAGTTTGGCCCAGCATAGCCTAATAACTAGATTTCAAAATGGAGATTGGAGAATAGACAGATAGCCCGTTAGATCTTGTTTAATGAAACCTGGACAAGCCTTGGGAAGGAATCTATATTGTGGATTAACGACTAGAAAAAATATCACTTCTTTGTAATTCGGCACTCAACTATTTCTATCGCTTGCATTCCCAACACGAAGTCAAATCGAGAGAATCTAAACCGAAAGAAACTAAATCTAGAAAATCCAAGCCGAGAGCAGTCAATTCCAACAAAGTGAGCTTTAGAACATTAATAATACCTGTATTTAATAAATACATTGGCACTACATACCTCAGGGTTTTGACCCCTAAGGATTTAATCCCATACTTGTAAAATTCAATTAAAAATATCAGCTAATTACCCTCATACACTCAAAACCCATCGTCATCAATTAATCCTTCTATGAAAAATATGAATCTATCTGACCTAAAACAAAAAACCATCGCCGAACTTCTCGACATTGCAAAAGAAATGGGGCTCGATAATCTAGCTCGATTGCGCAAGCAGGATATTATTTTCGCCATCTTGAAAAAGCACGCTAAGAGCGGTGAGGACATCTTTGGAGATGGAGTACTGGAGATACTGCAAGACGGTTTCGGCTTCTTACGTTCAGCTGAAGGTTCATATCTAGCAGGGCCCGATGACATTTATGTTTCTCCCAGTCAAATTAGGCGATTCAATTTACGCACCGGCGACTCGGTAGCGGGAAAAATCAGACCCCCCAAAGATGGTGAGCGATATTTTGCATTACTAAAGGTTAGTGAAATTAATTTTAGTCGCCCTGAAAATGCAAAAAATAAAATTCTTTTTGAAAACCTGACACCATTGTTCCCGCAAGAGCGCCTTATTATGGAACTGGGAAATGGCAGCACGGAAGACATTACGGCTAGAACTATCGATTTGGTTGCACCCATCGGAAAAGGGCAGCGAGGACTTATCGTCTCCCCACCTAAAGCCGGTAAAACACTCATGCTACAAAACATCGCTCAATCTGTTGCCCGCAATCATGAAGACTGTCATCTAATCGTATTACTTATCGACGAACGTCCAGAAGAAGTAACAGAAATGCGCCGATCCGTTCGCGGTGAAGTAGTAGCCAGCACATTTGACGAACCACCTGCTCGACACGTTCAGGTAGCAGAGATGGTTATTGAAAAAGCCAAACGCCTGGTAGAACATAAACAAAACGTCATCATCCTACTCGACTCTATTACCCGTTTAGCTCGCGCGTATAATACGGTTATCCCTTCATCTGGAAAAGTGCTTACCGGCGGCGTTGACGCCCACGCACTCGAACGTCCGAAACGTTTCTTTGGTGCCGCACGAAATATAGAAGAGGGCGGCAGCTTAACCATAATGGCAACCGCGCTTGTGGATACTGGCTCCAAAATGGACGAGGTCATCTTTGAGGAATTTAAGGGAACAGGCAATCAAGAATTACATCTTGATCGGCGCATTGCAGAAAAACGCGTTTATCCTGCCATCAATATCAACAAATCAGGCACCCGACGCGAGGAATTGCTAACTTCAGAAGACGAACTGAAAAAAATGTGGATACTGAGGAAGCTTCTAACGTCCATGGATGAAGTCGCCGCGATGGAATTTCTGATAGACAAAATGAAAGAAACTAAAACAAACGAAGAGTTCTTCAATTCTATGAAGAGAAAGTAATCCCTCGAAACAAAATCAATATTCAATAATAGAGGGGAGTGTGAACTCCCCTTTTTTTATGCGGGGCTAGCGATGAAATACAAAGACCTTAGAGAATTTATCCACTTGCTCGAAGAGCAAGGCGAGTTAATTCGCGTGAAAACACTAGTAGACCCCTACCTAGAAATGACCGAAATATGTGACCGCACTTTAAAAGCCGGCGGTCCAGCATTGCTATTTGAAAACCCCAGAGGTTTCTCCACCCCTGTGCTAGGAAACTTATTCGGCACTCCTAAACGAGTTGCTTTAGGCATGGGCAAGAAAGATCTATCCAGTTTGCGAGAACTAGGTGAGTTGCTCGCTTTTTTGAAACAACCCGACCCTCCAAAAGGGATGAAAGACGCGTGGGAAAAACTTCCTATTTTTAGTCAAGTCCTCAACATGGGCCCAAAAAATATTAGAAAGGCTCCGTGCCAGGAAAATATTATCGAGGGTGAAGAGGTTAACATTAGCAAGTTCCCCATTCAGACTTGCTGGCCCGACGACGCCGGCCCTCTCATCACTTGGCCATTGGTGATAACAAAAGGGCCCAACAAAGAACGCCAAAATATGGGGATTTATCGACAACAAGTCATTGCCAAAAACAAAGTCATTATGCGATGGTTATCCCAGCGAGGAGGTGCATTAGATTTTAAAGAGTGGCAACAAGTACACCCCGGCGAAAAATTCCCAATTGCCGTGGCGCTCGGCACCGACCCTGCAACCATGCTCGCTGCGGTCACCCCCATCCCTGACTCCCTCTCCGAATACGCTTTCGCTGGTTTACTGAGAGGAAGACGCACTGAACTCACTACCTGCATAACGCATGATCTTCAAGTACCTGCGAGCGCAGAAATTATATTAGAAGGCTATATTGATCCCGAAGAAATGGCTGATGAAGGCCCTTTTGGCGATCACACCGGTTACTACAACGACGTAGAACAATTCCCCGTCTTTACCATTGAGCGTATTACTCATCGTAACGATCCGATTTATCACAGTACCTATACCGGACGGCCACCTGACGAGCCAGCAATTCTTGGGGTAGCGCTAAACGAAGTGTTTGTTCCAATATTACAAAAACAATTCCCCGAAATTGTGGATTTTTATCTTCCCCCAGAGGGCTGCTCTTATCGCATGGCCGTGGTAACGATCAAAAAACAATTCCCTGGTCACGCCAAGCCCATCATGATGGGAGTATGGTCTTTTTTGCGACAATTTATGTACACCAAATTTATAATTGTCACTGATGACGATATCAATGCAAGAGACTGGAAAGATGTCATCTGGGCCATGACTACCCGCATGGATCCTGTACGAGATACGGTGATGATAGAAAACACACCTATAGATTACCTAGACTTTGCGTCTCCCGTGTCGGGGCTGGGTTCCAAGATGGGATTTGACGCTACCACTAAATGGCCGGGAGAAACTCAAAGAGAATGGGGACGCCCCATCACCATGACCAAGTCCGTTAAAGAAAAGGTAGATGACATTTGGTCTAGCTTGGGTATTGATGTACCCTAGAACCCGTCATTAACCCCGACTCAAGGTTTTGTTCATGAATACGGAAAGCCGTACCTCCTTAGGCAAATTACCCACGACCACCATAGTGGCTAAGATAGAAAAAACGCAAAACCTAACTGAAGATATGCTCCAGGTTATACTGCGCTTACCCAGCGAACAAAATATTCGTCATTACAGTGGGCAATATTTAGAATGCGATATAGACGGTAAAATCACCCCCTTCTCCATTGCCAATAGTGATGCGGGTGACAACACAGTTGAGTTACATATTCGCAACATTCCAGGCAATTCAAACTCAACAGTGGTGCTCAACCACTGCTTAACGTCAACATCACTTAAAATAATGGTGCCCAAGGGAAATTGTGTATTCAACCCAAATGACACAAGACCCGTTATCTTTATCTGTGGTAGTAACGGTTTTTCACAAATGAAGGCTATGCTGGAAGAAGCCTTGGCTAAAAACCTAACGCAGTCTTTATATCTATACTGGGGAGCTCAAATCCCCTCCGACCTTTACATGAACGATCTACCAGAAAAATGGGCGCAGCAACATTCTCAATTTAATTATATTCCCGTAATATCAAACAATACTGATCAGCCGTGGAAGGGTAGAACGGGGCTAGTCCATCATGCGGTCTTAGAGGACTTTCCATCCTTAGAAAATTTTCAGGTTTACTCATCGGGTTCACCGGGCATGGTATATGCTATTTATGATGACTTCGTTGCACAAGGCCTCGACAAAAATAGCATGGCAGCGGATGTTTTCGAGTATGCGCCTAGACCCTAAGGTTTAGACCCTAAGATTTAGACCCTAACGCCCAGGAATGCCCCCCAAGAACTTAGCTTCTCTCAAGTACGAGAACTGTTCCGCATAAATCCGTGCACCATAACCTGCATATACATTTTCTGTTATTAAGTATCAACTGTCGGGTTGTAAATAACAGTCCTTATCATTTACCTTGCATTATTTATGGCCTAACAAGACCTTAACATCACAACCCCTTCCGCAACAGAATGACGAAATATCAAAACGTGCTCTACTAAGAACTTTGTCTACAATTGTAGAGAACGTATTAGATACCGCCATCTGCCATCACCCAGAAGTACAAGGCAAGTGAAATTAAACCAAATTTAAACGGTAGGAATAGTTTATGACAACGTTAACCTACAGCCGCGAAGAACTGTTAGCTGAACACCAATACACTGAAAAGTTTACCCACAAGGGGCACACCTTACACGGAGGACTCACCTCCGATGGCATATACAAACCCCCTCGATCTTTAAATCGCATCCAAGCAATTGAAAATTGGACAGAGGAACTTCGCAAAGGCGGACATCAACTCAAGATCATGGATGAAGTTAAGGAAGTGATTGCTGGGGATTTTTTCCCAACTGAAGAGCAAGCTAAATTCTTAATGAGAAATGGCTGCAAAGATTCCATGACCCGCATTCTCACCATTATTGGCGTAGTGGAAGGCTTTGGAAATGACGGGATTAAATTACTCCCCGCCACGGATATGCAGCAATTCTTTGTTGTATCAATAGAAGGCACGGCACTAGCTCATCTACATGGAGGTTTATTAACGGCTCACGGCCATGACGAGGCTGGTACCGATCACGAACAGGGTCACGACGCCATGTGGTACGCCGTCAGAGATCGAGCACTCGGAAACCCCACTATTACCGACGATATGTTTGAGGACCTACCCATAGCACCTCCCCCAGGCTATCAGGGAAAAGCAAAGGCAGCAGATTCAGTTAAATCAATGGGGACTATTGGAAAGCAAATTTTCCCTCAAATAAATATGATGCTTGAACTAACACTGATGGCTTTAGCCCGCATATTGCATATTGAATATGGAGCCTACGCGACATTTCATTGGGCGCAACAAGTACTCGCCGACCCGGAGGTCTCAGAGGCACCGGAATGGGCACCCAAGGTCGTGGGCTATATTCAAGAAGATGAGGATATCCACGTTAGCTACTTACGTTGTGCATTAGCAGAGGCAAGGGCTCGAACGCTTATCTGCGAAGATGGCAGTCATCTATCCGGCATAGAGGTCATTGATAAACTCTGTGAGGTAGTGAAAAAGCAAATGGGTGGAAAGCGTAGAGAATTAATGTCCATTCATCGATACACGCAAATCCTGAAAGAACTGAAAATCCATCCTGATGGAGAACGAATATTAAAAGAATTTAAGAGCCTAGGGAGAGTACCTGAATTAGAAGACAGCGAACCGGAAGCTGCGCGAGCATAATGGAATAGTATTTTGGTTGTAGATTTTATTAAATTAAAATCTACAACCAAACGTGTTCAACTAGATCTCCAAAATCTAGACCCATAAAACCTAGACCTATAAAATCTAGACCCATAAAACCTAGGCCTTCTGCAATATATGAACAGCGCAAACAGAACCCGCACCCATCATATGCACTAATGCATTTTGCGCACCTTCAACCTGGAACTTTCCTTGTTCGCCACGCAATTGTCTCACTGCATCCCACACTTGAGCTATACCTGTGGGTCCGCCAGGATGACCCCGAGCAATTAGACCACCGTCTGTAGAAAATGGAATTTTTCCGCCAATGGCAGTATCGCCATCATGCACCAGCCGATCACCTTCACCCTCTCCACAGATACCCAATAGCTCGTAATACATCAACTCTTCGATAGGAAAGGCATCATGTACCTGAACTAAACTAAGGTCCTCTGGGCCAATTCCTGCTTCTTCATAAGCCATCTTAGCCGTTCGCTCAGTTGAATACGAAGGCCCCACTACCGCGCCCATAAAAATGTGCCCCTCAGTATAAACCTCAGATTGTAACTGCGAAGCTAGGACCTTCACCATGGGACGGCCATTGGCATGCTTCTTAGCCCACTCTTCTGTGGCCACAATTGCCGGGTTTTGTGGCCCGCGTGACTCAGATTGGTGCCAATGTGTTTGGAGGCACCGTGGCCGGCGCAGAACAGCAGTTGGCTGGAACCTTTATCGATCCGGCTACCGGAGAGTTGTACCCGAATGAAGCCAATTTGAACTTCACCACCGGCTGGGTTGTTAACCCTGTCAATGTCCCCGGAGTCATCAACTGGGAGCAA
>JAESQG010000556.1 GCA_016765265.1 Pseudomonadales bacterium
AAGAGTACTGATTGAACAAGAATGACAGCTAAAATTCCTCCTCCAAGTCCGTACCATACCCCTGCGTAAAGAAAAGGACGCCGAACAAAACTATCAGTCCCTCCAACAAGCTTAACAATGATGATTTCATCTTTGCGACTTTCGATAGATAAGCGAATAGTGTTAGTCATCACTAACAAAACGGCTAATGACAGGCCAAGGGATAATGCCAGTACCAGCCGCTCTCCCAAGGCCGTTATGCTGTGTAAACGTTGAACCCACTCAGCATCAAGCTGAGCCAACTCTACTGCATTATTGTTCTGTAAACTTTGTCTTAGGCTATCCGCCTCTTCCACAGAATCATCGACGGGATAGACAACAATGACCGCAGGCAGTGGATTCTCGTCCAACTCGTTCAAGATCTCACCCAACCCAGAGGAAGCAATAAACTCCTTCAGTGCTTGATCTCTAGAAATAAATTGCGTGCGTTCAATTCTTTTGTCTTTCGCAAGCTGAAGACTCCACTTTTTCCCCTGAATCTCATCTATATCGGATTCAAGAAATAACGAGATCTGGGAGCTTCCGTCCCAATCGCTACTCAACGCGCGCACATTTTTGAGTAACACATACAACCCTGCCGGTAATCCCAAGGCAATGGCAATGACAGCAATCGTCATAAAAGTCGCTACCGGTGTCTCTCTTAAACGCTGAAAACTCTGCGAAAACACAGCGCCATTATTCTCTAGATAACTGTCAAACCGTTCCCTAAAAGTGACCTTGTGAGTGCTCGCACCACGCTTTGGGGCATCGCTGTGCGAACTAACTCGTATGGGCCCAGGCTTGCGCTGAGCATCAGAACGAGACGTCCACGTAGCGCCCTTCTTCTTATTTTTTGCAGGCTCACCAATCATTAGACAGTTGCCCATTTTCCAGAGCCAGCAATCTGTGTGGATACCGAGCGACAAGTGATAAATCGTGAGTGGCGATCAATACCGTTACACCCACTTGACTGAATTGTTGAAATAAATCCATGACCTCTGCCGATAATTGAGGGTCCAGATTTCCCGTCGGCTCATCTGCCAATAACATTAACGGTTTATTAACCACTGCTCTGGCGATTCCCACTCGTTGTTGCTCACCACCTGAGAGCAACAACGGATACATATTTTCTTTATCTAATAACCCTACCTTATCCAAAGCGGCACGGACTCTGCGCCCTATATCCTGAGGCCGATAGCCCGAGATCTCAAGAGGAAGAGCCACGTTGTCGTATACATTGCGATCGAAAAGGAGGTAGTGATTTTGAAAAACCATACCAATTCTTCGCCGATGATACGCGATACCTCTACGGGGAATTTGGCTAATGTTTTGACCATTAATGACTATTGATCCTGAACTTGGCCGTTCAATTAATGTGACTAGTTTTAATAAAGTGCTTTTTCCCGCACCCGAATGCCCTGTTAAAAAGGTCATTTCTCCACGATTAAGTTCAAAGCTGACTTGTGAGAGAGCCTCGTAGCCATTGGAATAGAGCTTATTGACGTTATCAAATTGAATCATAATATCTTCACTGGAACTATATTATCTTCACTGAAACCATATTATCTTCACTGAAACAGGGCCGTCACAAAGTCATCCGCATCAAATGGACGCAAATCATCAATCTGCTCACCGACACCAATAAAGCGAATGGGGATATCCATTTTGTCAGCCATCGCAAAGACGATGCCGCCTTTAGCCGTGCCGTCTAACTTGGTTAAAGCAATCCCTGTTAGCGCTAATGTCTCATGAAATTGCTCAACTTGATTGAGTGCGTTTTGCCCTGTCCCCGCATCCACCACCAGCAACACCTCGTGGGGCGCAGCCTCATCTATCTTGCCCATAACACGCTTTACTTTTTTTAGCTCTTCCATCAAATTTCTTTTGGTGTGTAATCGGCCCGCAGTATCTGCAATTAGGATATCAATACCCTTTGCCTTCGCTGAGGCCAAGGCATCAAAAATTACCGAGGCACTATCCGCTCCGGTATGTTGAGCCACCACGGGAACCTGGTTTCTCTCACCCCAAGCTTGTAGCTGCTCCACCGCTGCGGCTCGGAAAGTATCGCCTGCAGCCAACATCACGGATTTTCCCTCCAACTGAAACCGCTTCGCCAACTTACCAATAGTAGTGGCCTTGCCAACCCCATTAACACCGACCACCAGTAACACCTGAGGAGTCGCCGCTGTGTTCAGCAAAAATCCAGTATCATTTTGAAAGGCCAAAATATCGCGTAACTCTTGCTGTAGCGCCGCGTATAATGCCTCGGAATCAGCCAACTCCTTACGCCCCACTTTCTGAGTTAAACTAGCAACAATGCGAGTGGTGGCGTCTAATCCCACATCAGCGACCAATAATTGGGTTTCAATCTCTTCCATCAGGTCATCGTCGATGGCCTTCTTGCCCAATAACAAATCAGATAAACCATCACTGAAACTGGCACGAGTCCGACCCAAGCCTTTCTTAATCCGCTGGAAAACGTTTTCTTTCGTTTCGGGTAAGAGCGATTCAGGGATGATTGCTTCTGAGGCAATCGTTTCTGAGACCAGCGTTTCTGAGACCAGCGCTTCCGGTGCCGAGGCCTCGGGCGCCTCTTTGACAATTTGCTTTTGCTCAGTGGTCGGTTCTTTACGGGCTGATGGCTCTTTACCGGCTAATGGCTTCCTACGAGTTGATGGCTCCAAACGGGCAACAGAAGGTGTATGAGGAATTTCGAAGAAACGAAGAAAAATTACATTTTCAGCGCCTGCATCTTGGCTATCTGCCAATCCCACCTGAATTTTACAGTGCTCACTCGATCGAATACTGGAATCAAAATATCGGTTAAAAATGTTTGTTTGGTTGCCCACTGCTCACTTCTCAAGTTAAGGATGGTAGAATTTCTGCTGCTTCCTGGCGTACTACTCTCATAACCTGTCGTTTTACCGATAGGCTCAAAGACTCGATCGTGCAGGAGTGAGCAATCCAGTCTAAGATGGAATATTCTAGCATTCTACGCTCACTTACGACACGGTTATGATACAGTCAAAATAATTTTTGTTTTATCAACGAGGTTTCATGTATGAAGGTGCGCCAAAGAGCAATTCAACCGTTTAGGTTTTACCGGGCGCTGGTCACTAGTCTACTCTGCTACACAACCCTTTCCTGGGTACAGTCAGCTTGGTCCGATTCGGATAACACAGATTCTATAAAACCCGCATCAGTAAAGCTTGCAGATGAAACACAAAATAAGCCCCAGAACACACATGAATTCGTATTAGAAAATGGCCTCAAACTCGTCGTCAGAGAAGATCACCGAGCCCCTGTTGTGGTTGCTCAGGTGTGGTACAAAGTAGGTTCGAGCTATGAGCCGGTGGGTCTAACGGGTATTAGCCATGCTCTTGAACACATGATGTTCAAAGGAACAGATTTACTTCCTCCAGGCGATTTTTCCAAAATAGTCGCCGATTATGGGGGAAGTGAAAATGCGTTCACGAACCGGGATTACACGGGATACTACCAGTTATGGGAAGCCAGCCGATTACCCATGAGTTTCGAACTTGAAGCGGATAGGATGATAAACCTAACACTGCCTGCAGAAGAGTTCGCCAAGGAAATACAAGTTGTCATGGAAGAGCGACGCATGCGCACAGAAGACAACCCTAACGCAAAAACCTCAGAACGTTTTCACGCGGCGGCCTTTGTCTCAAGCAGTTATCACAATCCCGTGATAGGCTGGATGCGTGATTTAGAGACAATGACCGTGGATGATCTTCGCCATTGGTACCGACAGTGGTACGCCCCTAATAACGCTACGATTGTGGTAGTAGGTGATGTTGAGCCCGATGCGGTAGCGGATTTAGCCAAAAAATATTTCGGCCCGATTCCAGCCCAAGAAATACCCCGAGCCTCTCTGCCTGTAGAAGTAGAACCCATTGGCGAGAGACGCATCACCGTTAAACTACCGGCAAAGTTACCCGCGCTCTATATGGGATTTAATGTGCCCAGCATCAACACAGCCAAATTAGATTGGGAGCCATACGCCCTACAAATGTTGGCAGGAGTTTTAGATGGTGGCTACAGCGCACGAATTGAAACAGAACTGGTACGTAGACAAGAAATCGCAGCGGGCGCAGGGGCGGGTTATAGCCCTATTGGTCGGGGCGACACGCTATTTACAATATCAGGAGTGCCAAACCAAAATCACACCATCGACTCCTTAGAAGCCGCGATTTTTGAACAACTCGATATACTCAAACAAACTTTGGCATCCAAAGAAGAAATTGACCGAGTTAAAGCACAAGTCATCTCATCGTTAGTCTATCAAAAAGACTCTATCTCTGGCCAAGCAAATCAAATCGGCCGATTTGAAAGTGTTGGATTACCTTGGCAACTTGCAGATGAAATACCAATGAGTCTTGATAACATCACCGCTGAACAAATTCAGCTGGTCGCCAAGAAATACTTAATCCGAGACAGATTGACCGTTGCTATATTAGACCCACAACCGCTAACAGACAAACCAAAGACACGGCACACCAAAGCGACAAGGCACTAACACTACCTTCCCACCACCCAAAATCAAACACACGATTAAAGAGCTATTTTAATGACGGAAGATAAGCCCTACCCAAAACCGAAAAAGCCGACTCAATATTTCAATCGCAAAGCGCTCAATGCCATTATAATTGTTACCGCCATCCTCATACTAGTGTTCTCCCAAATGGGCGAGTGGCCAAATAGCAACGATGAGAACCAATCTCCCGCAGACGCTTCTCAAGAAAAAGATAATGACATAACGCTTAACGCAAATTCAACTCCGTTAAAAGCCACTAAAACGGTACTGGAAACGCTAAGCTCCGTACCCAAAACACCTCTATCTCAAGGCCGAGATATTGATATTCAAAACTGGACAAACCCGAAGGGCGCTAAAGTTTTCTTTGTAGCAGCACCCGATCTTCCAATGCTCGACGTACGCGTTATATTTGATGCCGGTGCCGCTCGAGATGACCAACTACCAGGGCTCGCCGGACTTACCAGTGACATGCTCCTTGAGGGAAGTGCAAACTACAACGTGGACCAAATCGCAACCCATTTCGAGCAACTAGGCGCTCGCATTAGCACTAGTGCACATCGCGATATGGCAATAGTGCAACTGAGAACGCTGACTACGGACAAATATCTCAACCCTGCACTAACAGTCTTTGCCGAAATAATCGCAAAACCCAGCTTCCCCAGCAGTAGCTTTGCTCGTCACCGAAAACTCATGCTCATTGGCCTCGAGCAAGAAAAGCAATCCCCGCGCTCGCTAATCTCTAAACGCAACTTTCAACATCTATACTCCAACCACCCTTACGGAATCCCTCCAAATGGCACCAACGAATCAATACGCGCCCTCACCATAGAAGACCTTAAACACTTTCATCAACGGTATTATGTGGCACAAAATGTCGTGATTGCTTTGGTAGGTGATATTACCCGGCAACAAGCAGAAACGATTGCCAACCAAATTACTCAAGAGATATTGCCAGGGAAACACGCCCCCACCATAGCTGACGTCGTTGTGTTAGATAATCCCGTGGTTGATCATATCGAACACCCCACACAGCAAACGCACATACTAATATCTACACACGGCATCACACGTATGGATAAATCTTACATGGCCCTTTATGTGGGTAATGAAATATTCGGCGGCAGCGGATTCTCGTCCATATTGAATGAGGAGATTCGTCAAGACAGAGGTCTTTCCTACTCTGTTTATAGTTATTTCTCTGCTATGCGATCTCAAGGGCCTTTTACCATCAGCTTACAAACCAAAACAGAAAACGTAAATGAAGCTCTCAAGGTTGTGCGTGAAAATTTAACTAATTTTATCGATAAAGGGCCGACTCAAGAACAACTTGATACAGCAATACAAAATATTACCAGTAGCTTCCCGCTAAACACGGCCAGCAATAGCAGTATTGTCAGCTACCTTGGCTCCATTGGTTTTTACAGCTTACCCCTGGATTACCTGGACACGTTTACGCAAAAAGCAGCCAGAGTTTCCATTGACGATATCAAGACCGCTTTTAGCCAGGTGATTAAACCCGAAAAAATGGTCACAATAACCTTGGGCCACAAACGAAAAGATGGCTAACATGACCTATGGTACGAAAAAGCGCTAAGGCGAAAACGGGCGAACATCGCCTGCGTATTATTGGTGGAGAATGGCGTGGACGGCGAATCGAGTTTGCTGCGGTAGATGGGCTACGTCCCACCGGTGATCGCATCCGTGAAACATTGTTCAATTGGTTAATGGCTGTTACACCTGGGGCGCATTGTTTAGACTTGTTCGCGGGCAGCGGTGCCTTATCATTTGAAGCTTTGTCTCGAGGTGCTGAGAGTGTCACCTTAATAGATCAATCGGCAAAAGTGACCAATGCGATAAAAACCCAACTTAATTTACTCAATTGTAACAACGCTAAAATCATCAACCAAAACGGATTAAAATGGTTAGAGCAACAACCCGCTGACCCACAACAATTTGATATCGTTTTTCTGGACCCACCGTTTCATAAAAATTTACTGCAACAATCACTTTTATTGTTGGAAGAAAAAAAACTACTCAAGCCAGATGCCATGATCTATATCGAATCCGAAGTCGAACTGGATACTGGATTAGAAAATATACCCCCTCCTAATTGGGTCTTACACCGTCTAAAAATAACTGGGCAGGTCTCTTACTCACTTTACAAGCGAGAGTCCGATATATCAGCTCCTTAGGATTTATAGGGGCAACACGGAAAAGGACAACACAATGATCGATCCTCGCGCTGTTAAAACCGTTTCTGACGCTAAAAAAATAATTCAAGAGCGCAATCTCCACCATATAAAAGTAGGCGTCTTTGATGTTGATGGCGTTATGCGAGGCAAGTACATGAGTCGGGATAAATTCTTATCCGCCCTCGACAACGGGTTTGGTTTCTGCGACGTAGTCTTGGGTTGGGATTCAAATGATCAGCTATATAACTCCACCGCCCCTAACGGCGTCACCTATACGGGATGGCATACGGGCTATCCCGACGCGCCTGTACGCATCATTCCGGAAAGCTGTCGCGCTATACCCTTTGAAGAAAATACACTTTTATTTATCGCTGAATTCACCCAAGGTGCGGAGGCCATATGTCCCAGAGCAACTTTACGACGCCTAGTATCCAAAGCCGACTCCATGGGCTTTGGTGTAAAGGCTGCAGCAGAATATGAATTTTTTCTCTTTGATGAAACACCGGATTCAATCCGGGAAAAAGGATACCGTAATTTAAAACCCATAACGCCCGGCTTCTTCGGATACTCCATATTGCGCAATAGTGTACATTCGGATTTATACCACGACATTCTGAATATGTGTCGTGAAATGGATTTCGATCTCGAGGGTTTACACACGGAAACGGGGCCAGGAGTTATAGAAGCTGCCATTACAGTAGACGGGATAATAGAAGCCGCAGACCAAGCCGCCTTATTTAAAACATTTATGAAAATTCTAGCCCAACGCAATAACTTGATGGCCACGTTTATGGCGAAGTGGTCGCCAGATTGGCCAGGGCAAAGCGGTCATCTCCACCTCTCACTATGGGATAAAAAATTAAACCGATCCGCTTTTTACGACCCTGAAGATAGCCATAATATGAGCGAGGTTCAACGGCATTTTGTAGGGGGGTTACAAACTTTAATGCCCGAACTTTGCGCCATGATTGCCCAAACCGTCAATAGCTACTCCCGCCTGATTCCTGGATTCTGGGCGCCTACACATGCGACCTGGGGTGTTGAAAATCGAACAACCTCATTACGGGTTATTCCAGGATCAGAAAAATCTCAACGGGTTGAACACCGTTTAGGATCAGCCGATGCTAATCCCTATATTGCACTGGCGGCAGCTTTGGGCGCGGGATTATGGGGTGTTGAACACAAAAT
>JAESQG010000557.1 GCA_016765265.1 Pseudomonadales bacterium
TTCACTTTCGTTTTCTTCTTCCTCATCCTCATCCTCATCCTCGGAATAAGTAATAATCGTTTCTGCCGCAATACACCCACTCTCTAGCACAGTGCCATAGATATCAACGGTTAATCCATTGTCAAGCATGCTGAAATCTATTTCTTCAGATTCGTCGTCTGTAACAACAAACACGCTCAGTTCACTGCTGCTGACTATACACAAGCTGTCTGGTGTCTGAGTAAGGTTAAAAATGCCGGATTCTTGATTCATATCGAAAATTGATCCGGTGTATTTGTTGCTTCCATTATCAACGTTGACAAAAATCAGCGTGGCATTAATCAAGTCAGCTTCGGCTAATGAAATTATGCCACTGACATTCAGTTCAGCTCCCGGGTGAATATCTTCCGGGTTTACGGCCTCACCGTATTGGTCATATAGCTGTGTACCCTCAATTAATTGCACCGCAATTTCAGTTGTGCTCTCGAAACCTTGCCCATCTTCTATAGTAAATGCAAAAGAATTAGTCTCTGCATCAAAATCCGCACTAGCTTTTCCAGAGAGCATTGCAAAGGAGCCCGCATCACCAACCTCAACCACTGCAGCATCTATACTCATTTGCATTTCAAGTGCCTCTTGGTCGCTCGCCCAACCAGTGACCATGGCGCCAGCTCCATCTTCAATAGAATCTAGATCAATTAACATGGGGGTTGTATCGAATAACGAGGTGCTGTCATTGAGCTTAACCGCGTAACACACAGGCTCAGCCTCCTCTAGCGTACATAATTGAAAAGTGTTAGCGTCTAAATCAATATCGGATATTTCACCACCAAGCTTTATCAGACGACCTTGCTCCATTTGTTGCGGAGATTGGATTTGAACAAACACCACTGGTCGAAATTTATATTCCTGTTGGTCTGGGTGGTGGCCTCTACCTGTCTTATGGATTTTGATAGATTTTTCTGCATCAATATCAATGGTGATGTCAGTGTTACCGCCATCGGCAACGGTAAAATCCCCGCGTGGGTTTGAATCGATCTTACCGTTGGCCGGGATTTGAGGATGATACACATCTGCAACCTCTCCTTGTTCGTCATCGATCACCAGTTCAATATCGCTAATCAACAATCGAATTTTGCTATAGGTTCCACTAGGGACAGACTCGATGGTAGTGAAGACTTCGGAGAAATTTCTAAGTGACAGTAAGTCAACACGCTCTTCGCCGTCGAACAACCTCACTTGACCATGAGTATCGCTAATCAATATAACGCCAGTAATGGTTAAGTATATGTGGTCAAATAGTTCAGTGGGGCCGTCTGTGATGAGAAGAGTAACTGAGCCCACACCGTCAATGTTTGCGGAAGCGTTTCCGGTATTATTAGTTGAGTTGGGGGAATTACCACCTCCACAGCCGGCTAATGCCAATAAAGACAGCATCAATAAACAAATACTTTTGATACGAATACTTTTCATTTTTTACTCCTAGTTAATTATTCGAGCGGTACTCTTTGAAAAGGGCGTCCTTTGAAAAGGGCGTTGAGGTGGTGGTTTGTTGAGTCTTTTCAGAGGCGCAGTATAGGGTTGAAAGGGTGATTTAAGTGTGATTTATATCACAGTTGTGTAGTATATTTGGCCCTATAATCCCACAAATCAAAGTGGACCACAATTCGATCATGCTACGTACTATTTATACAATTATCAGACCCTTGGTTAGGCTACTGCTGCGTCATGGGGTGCCTTATAACACCTTCGCCTCAGTTTCACGACAGGTCTACATTGATGTGGCTGAAGAGGAGTTTAAGCTTGAGGGTCGCAAGCAATCTCTCTCACGTATTTCCGTGCTGACGGGCATCAATAGAAAGGACATCGCAAAAATAAAGAAGCTGCAGAGCCACTCGATGGTTGAAGCACAAGCCAACAACCGCGCGTCAAAAGTTATTAATGGTTGGTTGCGAGATGACGAATTTTTAACGCCCACAGGCAAACCAAAAAAATTATCACTAGACGGTAAAGGTGCCAGCTTCACTGAACTGGTTCGACGATATAGTGGGGATGTGCCGGTAAAAGCGTTGTTAGATGAACTCAGCCGTATCAATGCCGTCAATGTTACAGAAAAGAAAAAGATATCACTGGTGGTGGATGCGTATATCCCCGTAGAAAATATTGAGGAACAAATGCGTATCATGTCGCGGGCTACCGCCGACCTATTAAATACCATTGACCATAACCTTGCACCCAATGACGGTCCTCTTCGCTTGCAGAGAACCGTTGCTTACACCAATATCCCAGTGGAATGTTTAACTAAAATACGAGAATTAAGCCATGAACAAGGCATTGCCTTTTTATTGCAATCTAATAAATGGTTAAGTGAGTTTGATCGGGATAATAATGAAAAATTAGCAGGTTCTGGGCAGGCTCGTGCCGGGATCGGTATTTATTACTTTGAAGAAATTGAGGATAACGATGATGCTTAGATCATCAATCTGGCGAACCGTCGTGGCGCTGTTTTTTGCGTTATTAATGGTAGCCTGCGGTACGGAGAATAGCGGCGATCTAGCGGAAGGCGGGATTGAAGGAACAGGGATTACCGATGATGCCACTTACGTTTCCATCGGGAGCATTACCGGTTTTGGCAGTATTTTTGTCAACGGGGTTGAATACGACACCGACTCTAGTGCTTTCCTTATTAACGATGATGATGGATCAGAGACGCAGCTTAAGCTTGCAATGGTCGTTACTATTGAGGGAGGAGTTAACGAAGATGGCAGTACGGGAATTGCCGATCGAGTGGTGTTTGACCGAGACGTGAAAGGGCCTATATCAACGATTACCACTTTAGATTCCAGTAATAAACTTATTATTGTTTTAGGGCTAGAGATTGGGGTTAACGAAGATATTGTTTTTGAGGGAGTCAGTTTCGCTACCTTAGAGGAAGGCGATGTGGTGGAGGCGAGTGGGTTTATCAACGCCGAAGATCAATTGGTGGCAACACGAATTGAAAAACTCGCGGATGCTTTCCAGGAGGGTGATAAAATTGAAGTTGAAGCTAAGATCACAACCGTGGATTTGGATCAACAGCTATTCTCATTAAACTCGTTGACCGTTGATTATAGTCAGGCGATTTTGGTGAGGTTACCCAATGATAGTCCTGGAGTAGGGGATTTCGTTGAAGTAAAAGCCTCTGGCTTTACGGAGCTAGGCTACCTACTTGCGGATAAAGTGAAATATAAGGGAGAGCGACCCAATGTAGGAGAAGGGGACAAGTTAGAGTTGGAGGGAGTTATTTCTGAATTCGTCTCTGCCAGTGAATTCACTATACGCGGCATCACCGTGAATGCAGAAAATGCTATTTTTAAGAAAGGCAGTATCACTGACCTTGCCGCGGGCATTAAAGTTGAAGTGGAAGGCCGAATCAATACTAGTGATGTATTGGAGGCTTCAGAAGTCACGATTAAGCTAGGGAGTTCAATAAAAATTAGTGCACCTGTAGCGGGTATTGATTCAGGCAATGGTGTCATAACACTACTCAGTGTGGATCTCACCGTTGATGAACAAACTTCTTTTCAGGATACGGGACTAGACCAATTAAAATATTTCAATTTAGATCATGTTGAGATCGGGGATTGGTTAATGATTAGAGCTACTCTCATTGGAGACGAAGTGATTGCGTCCCAAATAGTGCGGTTAGAGGAAAAAACACATGTCACGTTAAACGGCCCGGTGGAATCAGTAGACCTGGAAATGTTAACGATCTTGGGTGTCAGTGTCGATATTAGTGCGGTTCCGGACGAGGATAAAATAGAGATCGATCTCGGTGATATCTTAAGTGCCACAGGGCAAATTTCCGGGGATATTATTTTTGTGACTGAACTTGAACGAGAAGACGACGATTAATAGATGGATATTCAATCCTTAGGGTTAATTAAAGTTTAGATTCTATGCAAAAAGTGAACATATAAAATAGATCATTAACCGTTCTCTTATGTGTCGCTTTTGGCCCCAACTACCTCCCTTAAGGTATTGCAAATCAATACTGTTGAGCCTATCGTCCCTCTTATCTACGCGTATCTTCGCATTACTGTTTTTCGAGGAAATGTCCATGTCGATCGAGGAACTTGAAAGTCCTTTAATAAATGTGAATTCATTGCGCAAAATGTGGGATGGTCGACAAAGGTCTGCCCGTGCGATAAAGAGTGTTGCCAAAATTGATGCCTCCTATCGTAAAGCTTCACAGAGAATTAAAAAGAAAGAGTTCACAAAGGATGAAACTCGCGCATATTACAAGCGTGTTCACGGAAACAACGCCGATAGACTTTACCAACTTTGCAACCAAAATGGTGGAACTTGGGTCAAGTTCGGTCAGTTTCTCAGTGCCCGTCCTGACTTAATGCCGCGGGAATTTATCAAAGCGCTTGAACCCCTACAAAATGACACTCAACCCACTCTTTTTTCTGATCTTACCATGACGTTAGAAGAGGAGCTGGGAGAAAACTGGGAGGCGTTGTTTTCATCCATAGACGAGGAGCCCATAGCCACAGCCTCCATCGGGCAAGTTCATCGAGCGACGCTAGTAGATGGTCGGGAGGTGGCAGTTAAAATTCAGCTTCCTGAAATAAAAAAATTATTTGCGCAAGACGTCATTTTATTCCGAACTCTTTGTAGTCTCTTCGGGAGAAACGTGCCGCAGATTGACGTTACCAGCATGGTCGAGTATTTGCTTAAGACCATAGAGGAAGAACTCGACTTTACTAACGAAGCCAATAACATCGTGGAGTTTACGAAATTAGATCATATCCAAGGCATCAAAGTGCCTGTGTTAGTAAAAGAGCTGAGCACCGCGATGGTGATCACTACTGAGTGGATTGAAGGCTCTCGATTGGTAGACTACCTTAGCCAAAGTGATCGGGAGAAACAGAAAAAAGTCCTTTTCCTATTGCAGAATAGTTATGTGCAACAAGTGATGCGTCATGGTGTGTACCAAGGCGATCCTCACCCCGGTAACTTCTTAGTTGACGACGAAGGAAACCTTTATATTCTTGACTACGGGTATATGGGGAAATTGACATCAACAGAAACTAACAATTTCCTAAGACTAATGATGGTTATTACGCGAAATAGCAATGAGAATATTTTAAAGGTGTTGGAGGAGTCGGGGTTCGAGGGACTAAGCAAGGAGATGTTCCAAGGTGACGCCCTAGACTTAATGAATTCTATGTCGGGGATCAATAGAAAGAAAAAAATGAAGATTGCGCATATGGATGAGATCATGAAAGATCTTATGGAGCAATTTCGCGAGTACCAGATCACCGTACCGGATTATTTTTTATCAATCGGACGAGTGTTCATTACTGTGGGAGGCTTGTTACGTACCTATAAAGTGCCCTTCAATGTAATGGGTGGTGACGTTAGTCCGATAAAAAAGGCAGATCCTGAATCCTAAAATCTACGCATTGAGCCTATTCCCATCTATTACAATGACCCAATCAATGACCTCTCTTGGCATTATCATATGATCAAGTAAGGCTCTTGATTTTCCGATTTAATGTAATATAGTTCATAATAACTTATCAGGAGAGAAAGTATGAGAATGTTGGTCATGTTGTATGGTGTAGTCAGTTATGTTTCTTTTTTTGGCGCGTTTTTGTATTTTATGGGCTTCGTTGGTGATGTGTTTGTACCACACTCGATTTCAACCGAACTGACTAGCTATTCCCCCAACGCCTTATTGATCAATATTGGTTTAATGTTATTTTGGGGTGTTCAACACAGTGTCATGGCCCGAGGTTGGTTCAAAGAGATGATATCCGCTGTGGTGCCACACCACGTCGAACGTAGCACATACGTACTGGTTTCAGCTATCACCTTATCAGTGCTCATGTATTGCTGGCAACCGATGCAAGGTGTTATCTGGCAAGTTGAAAACACAATGGTGGTTTATGTTCTGTGGGGGATGTTTGGTTTTGGCTGGGCGCTAGTTTTTATCTCAACGTTCCTAACCGATCACTTTGACCTGTTTGGATTACGTCAATCGTGGCTATATCTCGTCAAAAAAACCTATACGCCGGTTGCTTTTACTGAGGTACTTTTTTATCAGTGGATTCGACACCCCATGATGTTAGGGTTTTTCATTGCGTTCTGGTCTATACCGGTTATGACGGTGGGTCATTTGGTGTTCTCGGTGGGTATGTCCGTTTATGTTTTGGTAGGGATGTATTTTGAGGAAAAATTTCTTGTGAAAGAACTTGGACAAACCTATGTGGATTACCAAGGGCGTACGTCTAAGATTATTCCAAAGGTTTATTAGCTCGGTTTAGTTTCAAACATTCCTAATTCGAATGTTGAACAATCACCTGTACTTTCGTTAACAAGCTTATTTTGGAAATATAGCTGGGTCTGTGAAAACCCAGTCTCGATCCTTTACTGGTGTATGACAGGAAGTGCAAACCTGCGCTCCCTTATTAAATGCTTTTTTCTCTAGACCGACCCAGCGAGCCCAGCCCCAACCATAACTTTGAACATATTCCTTTGAGTTCTTGAACATAAACTCAGCGTGAACAAAGTTCCCAGGGACGGTAGCAGCATTCCACGTATCTAGCTGCGTATCCTTCCAAACAACTTTGCCAAGGATAGCGCCATCTGGCCACGGATTGGTGTTGCCCATTCGAGCCGCCTTTACGGCCACCTCGTTACCAAGTATCACACGGATTGTCTTATTATCGGTACGATGTGATACAGCTATCGTACTCCAACTCTGCCATCCCGTCGGGTAAGCAATTTCATGGGAAGGACTGGGGATTTGACCTTCTGCTATGACCGATGTAGCCCAAACCAACAAAAACAATGCTAGTGGCCTTGTGATGTTTTGCATCTTCTAAATCTCCAATGATATCGTGACTAAAGCTAACGCCCACTTCATTCGTAGCCCCCTTGCGTTGAACTCTAAAGATCCTCAAAACTAGCACTAAGCGAAAAATGATCCCGAGGCTTACCCACCGTCTTAAAGGTTTCCGGACGAATAGATAGTGTCGTTTCTTCCTGCTCTAGAAACAAACTCTGTGGATATCTGATCAGTCCAAGTCCGTAATTCAATTGATCCAAAATAAGAGACGCTACCCTTCTCGTTGCAAATAAGCCAGTGGGTAGTCTCAACGTGAATTGCGCCCAATGCTTGAATACAAATTCCAGTTCAACTGCGGGATTAATTAAAGCTAACTGTAAGCCACCTCTGCCATCAACGCTGATTTGCACTGGAATCTCTGCTGTAATGGAAAGGTCTAATAGGTTCTCCCATTCATCCGCATCGTTTAGTTTCTGGAATAAAATATCAAAATTATCCACGTTTATATAAGCCACCGATTGTATGTGTCCACGAAAACTTATTTCTGGGGCCATAGTTGGGGAAAACAGGATACGCCTGTTCGCTGTTTCGGGATCGGTTAATATATATTGTCCATTGTCTTTTAGTTCATTCAGTATATTGATATTGGGGGATAACAGTCCTGCCTCATAAATAGCGAGAAAAGCTTGGTTGAGCACATTAGCGGAGACGACCATGCTTAGGTTGTTTTCTCCATCGGGTGCTGGCACCGCAGTGGGAGTATATTTAAACCCTAGTGTATCGTGAACAATACCCGGCGCAGGTCCTAGATTTTCGGGTATCCCCAATAGATTCGGAAAAATATCATCGTCAATACCGAGGAGTTCAGGGAATCCTAGATTGATGCCTAGCTCAATATCACCGATATCAGAGTCAGTAGTTTCTGTACCTATGCGACCATTAAGGGTGACGATGAGTTCGTTATCGTTGAGTACATGTAGCTCCTCAACACCAACTAGCACGGTGAGAAAGGCGCCATTATTAATGGTGGCACCAGAGCGAATTTGGAGTTCATTTATCAAGGGGTCAAGCACGGCATTAGCAATTAAGGGCACTAACTTTTCTAGCAGTAAATCAACAATCAGATCCCGTGCCGCCGAGATACCCGCTTCAATGGCATCGATAACGAGTCCGCCTAAACCAAATCCAAAATCTGAAATGGCAGAGGGTAGGTTAATATTAAATTGGAAATCGGAATCGAGATCGTTTAATCCCACGGCATGTATCCCCTCTACGGAAATATCCACATCACCATTGGTCGCGCTCAAGCCCAGATCGGCGTTCAATCGAATTCGATTGACATGTATGTTCACGGTGAACTCGCCGTCCAA
>JAESQG010000558.1 GCA_016765265.1 Pseudomonadales bacterium
GGTAGTGACTCAGTTACCGTTTCAATCCCTATTTCTGTAAAGGCGTTTAGAATAACTTCCGAGGTGGCTTTATCCCCATCCCAAGCGCGCATGGCGCCCGGATCTGATGGGCGAAACAGTAGCTCATAGGCAGTGATACGCATTGTTGTGTCATATATTGGCTGTCGGGCTAATAAAATTTTGTTTTCAGACATAGTTCAAGATCGGAAGAGGATAGGGTTCGTAGGTTTTAGTTTAGTTGTAATATGCGTTTTTTTATACGTAGTTTGCGTAACTTTAGATTGGACAGAGTGGCTATATTAGCGGTTTCATATTTTATATATCGCCCTGTGCGGCAGCGGTCTACAATGAAATTAAGAGACGATTTTTGCGTTTAGCTGCGTGTTTTTAGAAGATGTGCGAAGGAGTAAACGATGGCAGGTGTTTTGGATGTAGTTGATCAGCGTACCCAGCTGGTAGGTGCGAATAGACTTGAGCTATTGATGTTTAAGTTAAGGTGCGATCAGGTTTATGCGATCAATGTGTTTAAAGTGCAAGAAGTCCAACAAATGCCAAAGTTGACGCTGATTCCCAAGCGCCATTCAGTTGTGGCTGGTGTAACCCATGTGCGCGGACAAACCATACCTGTGATTGATCTCAGTCATGCTATCAGGCGCGGTAAGCTAACGGATGTGAAAAACTGTAATATTATCATTGCTGAATACAATTGTACGGTTCAGGCTTTCATGGTGGGCAGCGTTGACCGAATCGTTAATATGAACTGGGACGAGGTCATACCGCCGCCTGCGGGTACTGGGAACAAACATTTTCTCACGGCAATTACGCGATACGAAGATAGGTTAATCGAGATTATTGATGTTGAGAAAGTATTGGCACGAATCACTGACTATGATTCAAAAATTTCAGAGGGCGTGCTAGAACACAACATAAAAGATTTATCAGCGGGTATGCGTGTATTGTTGGTGGACGATTCATCGGTTGGTCTCTCGCAAGGTAAGAGAACACTTGATCAGCTGGGTTTAGAGGTGGTGACTGAAACCGATGGGGCTAGAGGAATTGCGCTGTTGCGGAAGTGGGTGGCTGAGGGATACGATTTCGAAAAGAATTTTCTAATGCTAGTGACTGACGCCGAAATGCCTGAAATGGACGGTTATATGTTATCTGCAGCCTGTCGAAATGAACCTGCGTTGAAAGATATACATATTATTTTACATACCTCTCTAAGTGGAAGTTTTAATGTGGCGTTGTCGGATAAGGTGGGTTGTGATCAGTTTATATCTAAGTTTCAGCCCGATGAATTAGCTAAAATGGTGCAAGAACGAATCAAGAAACTGAATCTTACTAGGCGGATATAAGATCCGATCCATAACCCCTATTATGGGTCCTGCCCCCATACTGCTACAGCCTAGAAAAACGTGCTTGCGCTCAAGGTGATAAAGTCGCGATCGTTCATTAGGTTGTAAGGTGCGGAGCCGTAGAACCGGGTATAGCCGATATTGGCACTGAATTGATTTAGATAGTGTCCCGTTAGGTCCATACTAAGCTTCTTGCGGCCTTCCAAAAAATTAGCCGCCGGACCAGGGGTTACTCCATTGACGTCGTGACTATAGGTAATCGAGGGTTCTAGATTGATGCCTGCAAATACGTTGCTGTAGGAACCGATAAATTTCATTTTATAGCCCCACGATGATTTTTCAGGGTAAAAGTTTTGCTCTCCTGTTGTGGTAGCTAATGGTCCCCAAAAAGGGCTGGTATCCGTGTTATAGCCACTGTTCAATAATAGGTCTTCCTTATTGGGAATATCCGCTCGGGCATAGGCCATATCGAGAATAATAGTCCACCGATCGGAACCTAAAATTCGGTCGAAGAAGTGAATGAAAGCCAGTTCGGCTTGGTAGAAGTCTTCTCGAATCGCGCCGGAGAGAAATTCACCTTGGCCGACATCGGTTCTGGTATGACAGTCGAACTCAACACCGATGTCGGGAACACGTTCTCTGGAACATATTTGGCTATCCAGCCCCGCAACTCCGGTTACAAGTACACTGTCTTCAATTTGAAAGGGCTGATCTTGTCTCATGCTTATCTCACCCGAGATGGCAGTGGCTCCACCGAGTATTCCAAGATCAATAGAAGTATTGAAACTGAATCCAATCAGTTTGATATCCTCAGGATACTCGATTTTATAGGATGCAAGGGGCAAGACTGACAAAAGGGAAGCGTTAAGGTCGGTGAGAGGTTCTCCAAGCCCATCTTCTAGGGGCATTGTGCCGCTGACGATGGGTAGTCTTGAGTGAAAGTTTAGGTAGTACGCAGCGAATTCAGTTTGTAGCTGCTCCGCGTAATATCGTACTGCAAATCCGAATTGTCCGGAATCATCAGGTTCAAGATCTTCTGATCTGGGTAACAACAAATTTTCTGCTGGCACCAGTATTGTAGTAATTTGCCCTGGTTCACCGCCAAAGGCATAGAATCCACCTGAACATCCTGGCCCTACTATGTCGGTAGTAGAAAACATCGTGCCGCAGGGATCTATCTCAGTTTCCTTCCAATTAAATTGTACGAAGGCTTCTAGGGTCACATTGGCTGTAATGTCGAAAGAGCCGTAAAGGGCATCAATTGGAATAAACGCCTCCTTTAACTCTGCCCCAGGAGCTCTTAGAGCCGACAAAGAAACTGGGTTTATCGCATTAATTCCATGAGGAAAGAATATGCCTTCTCCCCAACTAATCACTTGGCGGCCTAGGCGAGCCGAGATGAAATGATCATCGATTTCCCAATTTCCCCACACGAATACATCTAAAAACTCGGCAGTAGCCCCAGCTTTATCAAGGGCTGCTTTAGTGGGCTCAGGATCCGGTGCCTCTAGTGAGCCTTGAGAGACACGACCTTCATCCATCAATTCCACATCATAAAAATAACGACCGCGTATAAAGGCCCCATAATTCAAATAATTTATCTCTAGCTCATGTGAACCTTTAATGATTTTTGAATAAGTACTTCTGTCAAACAGCATATTACTGTTGTCTTGCGCTGAAGTGGCGTGCTTGTGAACGAGTCCCGCGGCCGCTTCTGCAGAGGTCACTCTGGCGGGCCCCAAGTTTTGTTTGTTTCTTTCCTCGATTCGCCAGCCTGCTCCTATTGAAAGGGTGGAATCAAAGCTTAATTGTAGGTCTCCATTATCAAACTGATAGGCGCTGACGTTAATCGAGGCCGCCATTGCTAGAGCCGTTGTCAATAGGTTTATCGAGAGGGGTATTGGTGATCGTGAAGTAGTCAGTTTTGTGCCCATTAGAGGAACTCCCTGCTGCTGTTAAAATCGTAAAAGAAAAAAGAGGACTTGGATTATCGTCCTGGTGGAATAAGCGACCCCTTTAACGGCTTATTCGTCATCCTTGAGTATCCTATGCAGATTAGTAGATGAACTTCATTAAGCCCAATAAATTCAAGTATTTTCCTCATGCTTTCCGAAACCCATCCGGTGATTAGTTGCTATTTTTATTTCGGAATCGCTTATTTTGTTTGTGTCTGGATTGTCTTCTTGGAACATGTGAAACACTTGGTTTTATTGTTCACGCAAATAACTAGTAGCGAAAAGCCTGTAACAGTAAAAGTAATCATCCTTTGAGCGATGGCATATCTATACCTCAGGTGATCTGGATATAACAATGAAAGGTAATAAACAGACAGGATCATAGCAATGAAAATTCGAAGAAAACTAGGGTGGGGGATAGTGGGTGCTGGTATCGCTTTTACTCTTAGTGCATGCGCCCATTGGGATGAGGGCGACGAGCACGGAACTCATCAGGGCCAGCACTTTCGACTCGGAGGAAAGGGGCACTATGCTCTTCATCCTAGAAGAGATGATAATTCTAGGAGAGTTGATGATTCTAGAAGAGTTGATGATCAAAAACCGGAATTTTTAAACGGGACTCAAGGAGTGGACATGGATTTCTCATCGCTTCGCGAGCGCGCTCAACAAAAGGCGGCAGAAGCAAAAAGAGAGTTACAGCAGTTAATCTTAAACTTGTCAGATAAGATTATTGAAGCAAATGATGATGCGCCTTACGCTAACCAGACTGCTGAAACGCAGTCGATAGTTAATGTCGAGCATTTCGAAGGAAAGTGGTTAATGGAAGGACCCCTAACGGATGAACCCGTATCTGAAAAGGCTATAACAGAAGCATCGAGATTAATTCCAGCATCTGCATTAATACCCGAATTAGACGCGTTAACTGAAAAGGAAACAGTGCAAGTAGCGGAGAGTGTGTTAGCGCTAGCGATCAACCCCTCGGCCAACAATGGTGGCGCAATAAAAACAAACGCGGTTGGCGCTGCGTATAATTTTAGCGTCGTTTATGTTTACGAGGAGCAGCCACCCTGGGACGGCATGTGGAATAGTTTAGAAGAAGCGGGTGAAGAGGATAAATGGCGGGGCATTAACTGGAGAAAACAGACCTACTTTATTTATGTGGGAGTTTACAATACTGAGAAAATGGCTTCCTATCGCCAAAGTAATCTGGATTCCCTGACTGGGCAATCACCTTTTATCCGAGCTAGAAATGAGGCAGCAATACAGGTGGCGAGACGCAATGACTATTAAATTTACCAACCATCGTTGGCCTCGATTAAAACATACCAGACATTGCTGCGCCTTAGTCTGTATGTTGGTGTGTTGTATGGCCCATGGTCATACAGACATTCAAGCTGTAGCTCAATTGAGCGAAGTACAACAGCAGTTGGCGCTAGCAAAAGCTACCCTTGTCAAAGTGGAAACAGCCGCTGATGATATTGTTATGGCTGCAGAGCTGGAGGCAAAGCAATTAAAGGCCAATGCCAAAATTGTCTCGATGCAAAGCAATCTAGATCCATTGAAAGTGAAAAATGAAATTGTAGCGGTTGAGTTACAGAGTGCAACAATTGAAGAGATTGCTAATGCGTTGATGCCTATGGGTTGGCGAGTGATGGTGGACGTTAGTGATGACGGTATTAAGTCACGCCGTTTTCAATTTGTGACCACGAAGCCGCGCGATCAAGCGCTGGCGATATTAGTTAAAACCCTAGGACTGAAGTACCAATACTTTTTTGACCTTGCGGACGAGGAGGGTGTACCGACACCGCTGTTGGTAATAAGTGAGAAGAACATCTAATGAGACCAGAAATTTGTTAAAGGAAGGTGCTGTAGGAAGGTGCTGTAGGAAGGTGCTGTAGGAACGTATCGTAGAAACGTATCGTAGAAACGTATCGTAGGAATCTAGTGAAGGAACTTGTTGAAATGAAGTCTAAGTTAATAAAAGTGTTATCTATGAGTGTACTCATTCTGAGTATCGTCGGCTGTGCAATCAAACCATTCGAAGAAAATCTAAAATTTGAGTCTTTGATGTCTGAAAAGAGACTCCTTTTTCCGGCTATTTCTGAAATCTATATACGTGAAGTGACTCCCGATGAAGAGGTATTGCGAGAAAAGGTAAGTTTAGCAGGTAATGTTACACTCATAGATGCACTGAGGTCTAAGTTACCGAATCTAACCTTGAAGCCGTTGGATTCGGGAGTAGACCTGGCAAAGACTGTTAATGTATTTGCTAATGCGATGCTAGTAAAAGACTATCTAGAGTATCTCGGCGCACTGACAGGTTATGAGATTGTTTTTCACAATAATAGCTTGGAGATTCGGTCGTATATTCGTAAGGACTGGAATCTAGCAGCGTTTGCATCAAAACGCGATGTCACTTTATCTGTCGGCACGTCTTTGGGCGGCGGTACCGGAGACCGTGGTTCATCGGGATCTGATAGTTCTGTATCTCATAGTTTTAACGATGATGAGTGGGTATCGATAATTGAAGGTGCGCAACATATTTTAGGTTCTAATGAGTCTAAAAAAACCAAAAATTCCACCAAGGTGGAAGCCCTAAGGCCGTTTATTAGTGGGGTGCGTTCTATCGGTATCGTGTCGGCTGGCGGCGCGCCGAATAGAATGAATGCCCTGGATAGTTATCTTTCGAATATTGCTTACCTTGGTACACGACAGGTGAATATCTCTGTGCAAGCATTTGACGTGACCTTGAATGATAGCCGTGGTATGGGTATCGATTGGAATAGCCTTTCGGCTCTTAATGGCTCCTTAAATGGTAACTCCGTAGATTTCGATTTTAGTTCATCACCTAATAGCAAAGTGTTAGATAACAGTCTCTTCTCCACCCGTATTTCATACACGGGATCGCAAGGTCGGGGAGATGCTTTGCTCAATTTTCTGAGTAATTTTGGGGAAGTCGAATTGCTAAATCAGCCCAATGTAACGGTCCGAAATGGTTCTTATGCCTATCTGCATACAGGCGAAGAAATTGGGTTTTTGGGTGAAATTAAAATAGCAGAGGATAATAATTCAGCTATTGCTGCCCCCACTATAGAGCGCATACGTGTGGGAGTGACCTTGGCAGTGACGCCAAGAGTGTTAGATGATAACCGCGTGTTGCTGGATATCTGGCCCGTAGTTAGCTCCTTGGATGATAGTACTACCGAGCCTATTTTTGTTGTGGATGGTATCCCCATTACGTCACCAAAAATCATACTACAAGAGCTTTCTACACAGGTGATTACTGAATCGGGTGTGCCTATTCAAATGGGCGGATTTATTCGAAGAAGTATCGCTAAACAATTACAAAACCTGCCCTGGCGTCATCGCATTACGGGGAAACTACTATCGCCGATTTTCTCAAGTGAATCAAATGAACTGCGTCGCCAAGAGCTAGTGCTAATGGTGACGCCAACGATTATTGATGGCGTTTAGGTAGAGACGAAACTATGGCACGATTAGCACAAAGTCTTTATCGTCCCGTTGTGGTGGCGGGGGAAAAAGTTATTCTTGTACCTGAGGTGGTGGGCACGGTTCCGATTACTGAACAGCATGAATATGTTGAGCTGGTGAGTGCCAGCAATATTTGTCCGGCAATCAATGTTAGAGAATCAGATATAGAGTTAGCGAGAGATAACTATTCTGGAGTGCCAGTGTATGGAATGTGGCACACCTTAATGGAAAGTGGTGTGATTAATTTTAATCATACACTTCAAGTGGTTGCTGAAAGTGAATTAGATGGGTTTTATCTTTGCAGCGAGGTGGGAAGGGCAAATTATTCCGGTGTTTACGAGGCAGGATTTTTCGCTGCTGATGCCAGTTTTAGCTTAGAAGATGCCGAAATTATTGATCCTACCCTAGACGAGCTATTGTTGCCTCAAAAGGAAGCGAAATTAGCTAAAGAGATTTTACAGGCAAGACAGGCTGCATCGAGATCGGCTTGGACAGGACTGGTTGTCGCTGTGGGTGCTATAGTGCTATTGGGCGGGATAACGGATTCTACATTGAAATATGTGTACTCGCACCGATATGCCACATTAGAAAACAAGTCAGTGTTGTTAGAGTCGGTCAGATCTGGTTTGCAGGAACTAAGAACGACACGGTTGACGGACGTACCCAATGACTCATTAGCGCTAGAACGCATTGCTAGTTTATGGGCCCTTGATCACGAAGTGCGATCAAGCTCAGGGCAAAGTATGCAAAACAGAAAGTTTAGTTTCGAGGTGCCCAATATACGAATTGATCCCGCCCAGTATTTCCCGTGGCTGGAGACAAAACTAAACCCGGACGGTAGTTGGGCGGTGAGCTTTAATAAGGATTCATCATGAAAGGTACGCCCACTTTTTCGTTTCGGAATAACCTTCTGTGGAAGCGCCAACGATGGATCGGTGGTTCTTGGATACGTGGTTCGTGGAAAGAGTGGGGTTGGATGCAATTTATTCTGATGGCATTAACAATATTATTTACGGTGAATGAAATAGTGAGCCGGCATAATCAACGGGTCGCACCGCTAGCGCAAGAGAGTATAGCGATTATCGAAGAAAATATTCAAGAATACAATACCATGGCTGAACAGTTAGGGCAGCGAGAAGTATTGCCCCCCGTAGGTGATCAGTGGGCCTATGCGAAAGCAGTTGCAGCGCATTATCTGGTAGAGCTACGCCCCACAAAAACGGGAAAGGGAACGTATCGAGGGCCTATTTCTGCCTGGTCTGGCATTGTAGTCGGCCCAACGGGACAGGTACTAGCAGCGGCTAAAAAAATCCAAGAAACGGTACCTGCTTACATCTATGGTTTTCAAATCAGTGGTAACCAAAGTCAGTTAACTTTGTCTGTTTTAGGGAGCGAATAACATGCGTAAAAAAATATTTTTCAGTCTAGTGAGGATTTTGGCAATACTTCTCGTTCAGCTATCGTCAATCGCGATAGCTGAGAGCTTAGATGGGGCGAAAATTCTCGAAATGGAGGCAAGGCGAGCCCAAGAGCTAACACAGTTAGCCCATGAAGCGAAAGTGGCAGAACAGCAGGCGAAAATCGCGCAAGCCACAAAAAGATTGCGTGAATCAGGTGGGTATACCCGATTCACGGGCTTTAACGAAAACCAGAATAATAGAGAGAATGTTAATAGAGTCAGGAACGATGTGGGCATAGGTCAAAGTGAAATGCCTGGGTCTTATTCGCGAGGACTAAAAGAAGATGACGGTGATTTCGAAGTGCCAAAATTAAAAGCCATTGACGGTAGAACGGCGATATTAAGGACAAAAAAGTACGGCACCTTGGCGGCAACGCCTGGAACTCACTTGCCTGATGATTTTAAGGTCTTGTCAGTTGATACTAAAAAAGGGGTCACGCTTACCCGCTATGGGGTTACCTACATCGCACAATTTACTTGGAATTAACGTATTCTCGTGGTTGATAATAAAACTGTATCCAGTAATCGGGTAGCGGAGCAATTCCATAGCTTATTAAGTCGGTTGGTAGCCCGAAATGCTTTACCACAAGAGTTAGTACAAAATGTCGTAGAGCCGACGATGAATTCGGATATAGTACCCAGGCTATGGGAATTAGGTGTTGATGATCGGGTATTAGCAGAGGTTATTTCTCAAATATTTAATTTAGCTGTGTTTAATGGCAAGGTGGTTGACCGTGATAGCATGATGCGCAGCGGACCTGACCGGTGCCCATGGCTGATAGCCGATAACGTATTGTACGTTACTAACCCCTATGATCGGGATCAAATTGAGCCGTTGATGCGGCCATGGTTCTGCTAAACTTGCGCGTGTTGTTGCCAATCATCGTATCTACCTTCATAGCCACCTGCTCAAATGTTTCAAATGACC
>JAESQG010000559.1 GCA_016765265.1 Pseudomonadales bacterium
AAATGAGCAATTATGGTGTATAAATCCACCTGCTTCAGACTCATTCCTGTATTAGAAAATACTTTGGAATAAAGTGTTGAACATGACAATGGCTGAGGAAGCAGACGATCAGGAGATCACAAAGGTGAGGTAATCTTTAGTGGCTCAAATTCGATCTTGTACTTCTTTTTGAAGCTTCATTGATGCCCCATTTACGGGTCTATTTTTGTCTTACCATCTTATCAGTAGTCTAGGTGATCTAGGGTTATATCGGATATGCCCGAGACCAGTTTCACCAGGTGAATTCACTGGTGTTTTTCGAGAAATTGAGTAGTATCTCCACCTGGTTGGTCAAACCTGTGGGCTGGGCAATCGAGATCATTATTCATCATTATTCATCATTATTCATCGTTATTTATTGCTATTAGTCACTAACGCTATAATACAGGAGACAGCTATGCAGTATCGTAGGAGAGGAGCCGCGGACTACCGATTCCGACAATATTATCATCCCATCGAAGCGGCTACCGAGACAGAAATTCGCGCGGTGCAAGAGACAAAGTTACAGTCCACAATGTCCTATTTGGCAACCCACTCGGTTCTCTATCAGAATAAATTTGCCGAAGCAGGTATTGAGTTTTCCGCCATCCAGACTATTGAAGATTTAGAGAAAGTGCCGTTTACGGTGAAACAAGACTTGCGTGATAGTTTGGCCGCACAGCCGCCTTTTGGTCAGCACCAAGCAGCGGCGTATGAGGATATAGTGCAATTGCAGGCCTCTTCCGGTACCACCGGTAGTCCCGCTTATGTTGCATTGACCGAAAGCGATATTGTGTCCTGGAGTGAGATGAGTGCGCGTGGTTTTTTTGCTGGTGGCATTCGTCCTGGTGATTTGGTGTTGCATGGTTTCTCCATGAGTAAAGGTTTTGTTGGAGGCATTCCTTGCCAACAATCATTGCAGTATATGGGTGCAATCGATATTCCTATTGGCGCAGACGGTGGCGCAGATAGATTATTGCGAGCCTGTGCGGATTTGCGGCCTAGAGCAATTATTGGCACGCCCAACTTTCTTTTATATATGGCGCAGCTCGCGCCGGAAGTGGTGGGCTGTCAGGCTCACGAGTTAGGTGTAGAGCGTTTAGTGGTGGGTGGTGAACCCGGAGGCGGTATACCTGCTGTGCGCAATCAGATAGAAGAAGCGTGGCAGGCCAAGGTATGTGAGGCCATGGGTGGCACGGATTTAGGTGTTATTTATCGGGGGGAGTGTGATGAGCAAGACGGTATGCACATGCTCTGTCAAGATCATATTATTGTAGAGCTTATCGATCCTGAAACATCAAAGGTTATCCCTTTTGAAGAGGGCACCACCGGTGAATTGGTTTATACGGCCATCGGGCGGCAAGCCTCCCCAGTGGTTCGGTTTCGCAGTGGTGATCATATTGTCGTAACGGGTACGAGTTGTGCCTGTGGTCGTACTGGCCCCAAGATTCGCTGCTTCGGCCGTACTGACGATATGCTGATTGTGCGCGGAGTGAATGTGTTCCCCTCTGCTATTCAAGATATTGTTGTTTCCATGACACCGCAGACCAATGGTGTGATGCGGGTCTATGCTGATTTCGATGGCCATACTACGCAAAAGAATCTCAAGGTATTAGTGGAGAGGGGTGAGCAAAGTAATGCAAAACAAGACCCCGAGCTCATCGCAGAAGTGACCACCAAAATACGCAATGCCTTGGCGTTTAAACCGGAAGTAATCATGGTAGCGCCGAACACCTTCGAGAAACCTGGCGTTCAAAAAGTCGCACTTACAGTAAGAGAAAAACCGCCTATCCCAGAATTGGAGTAAAGTTTATGGCCGTTATGCCTACGGGGTTAAACTCGGGTACTGAAGATTTTCAACTGAATAAAAGTTTTTACGAGGGGTTGGTCGCCGACCTCCATCAACGACGTGCTCGTGCTCATGCAGGTGGTCCCGAAAAAGCTCGGCAACGCCATCGCGATCGAGGCCAATTATTACCGCGAGATCGTATCAAGTTATTGCTCGATCCCGGTTCCCCCTTTTTGGAATTGGGGCAACTGGCGGGCGAAGGGCTTTATGATGGAGCGTCTCCCAGCGGCAGTATGATAACGGGTATTGGTATGGTGAGTGGTCGGCCTTGCATGCTTATTGTCAATGATGCCACAGTTAAGGGCGGATCGTATTTTCCTATTACTTGTAAAAACCATGTGCGCGCGCAGACCATTGCCCGCAATCATCGTTTGCCCTGTATTACCATGGTGCAAAGTGGCGGTGCGTTTTTGCCGGAGCAAGCGGGTATCTTTCCTGACGAAGGTCAGTTCGGTTCTATTTTTTGTAACCAAGTAGAAATGTCCTCAGAGGGCATCGTGCAAATCGCTATCGTGATGGGGTCGTCCACCGCCGGTGGGGCCTATATTCCCGCATTGTGTGATGAAGCCGTGATTGTGCGCAACAAAGGTTTCATGTATTTGGGTGGGCCGCAATTGGTTCATGCTGCCACCAACGAAGTCATCGGACACGAGGAACTAGGTGGCGGTGATATGCATAGTCGTACCAGCGGTGTTACCGATCACCTGGCGGATAGTGACGAGCACGCCTTGTTTATTGTGCGAGATATTGTGAAGCATACGCCTGCACCCGGCGCTCAGCGTTGGTCGGTAACAGCACCGTTGGCGCCTCGCTATCCGGTAGAAGAAATCTACGGCATAGTCAGCCGAGATTCGAAATACCCCACGGATAACCGCGAGGTGGTGGCTCGTCTTATTGATGACAGCGATCTTGAAGAATTCAAGCCTTTGTACGGGGATACTTTAATCTGCGGTATGGCGCGCATTCATGGGTTTCGCGTGGGCATCCTCGCCAATCAAGGCGTGATGTTTAGCGAGAGCGCTAAAAAAGGCGCTCACTTTATTGATATGTGTTGCAAACGCGATATTCCATTGTTGTTTATTCCCGATGTGCCTGGATTTATGGTGGGCGGTGCGGTGGAACGAGGCGGTATTGCCAAAGACGGTGCTAAGTTTATGACCGCGATGATTTCGGCGAAAGTACCTAAATACACTTTGATAACAGGCGCATCTTATGGTGCAGGTTATTTGGCCATGTGCGGTCGGCCATACAAACCCACCGCGATGTTGGCATGGCCTAGCGCGCACGCGGCAATTATGGGCCCTGATCAGGTGGCGAATACCTTGGCGCAGGTGCGAGCCGATGTTTTAAAGCGGGATGGAAAAGAGTGGAGTGCCGAGGAGGAAGAGGAATTTAAAGCGCCGCTACGAAAAAGCTTTAAGGATTTTTCAAGTGCTTATAATTTTGCGGCCAATCTTTGGTATGACGCAGTGATAGAGCCCACTGAAACCCGTCAAGTGATGGCGTTGTTGTTGGATCTTGCAGGGCGTATGCCTGCGGTGAAAACGCAGTTCGGTGTCTTCCGCCACTAAATTCGTCAATCAATTTGCCCGATCAATTCCATATTAGTCTCTGCTTAGGAGTAGTGCGTGATAAAGAAAATATTAATTGCCAATCGTGGGGAAATTGCTTGTCGCATTGCGGCCAGTTGTGAGCGTCTGGGTATCGCCGCAGCCACGATACATTCCTCTGCCGATAAAGATGCGCGCCATGTGCGCGTGATCGGGGAATCACTGGAAGTGGGCGGTGCCGTTGCCAATGAAAGTTATCTCAATCAAGCAGCCGTGATCGCTGCTGCCAAACATTTTCAATGCGATGCTATTCATCCAGGTTATGGTTTTTTATCGGAGAACGCGGAGTTCTGTGGCGCAGTGGAGGCAGCAGGCTTGATCTTTATTGGCCCCACCGTTGAGGCGTTGGAACAGTTTGGTGATAAAGCCAGTGCCAAAATACGAGCTTTGGCGGCAGGTGTCCCTGTCATCCCTGGCAGTGATGGGCAAAGTAGTGATACTGCCGAGTTGCAATCCATTGTGCAGAAGATGACATTGCCTGTGAT
>JAESQG010000560.1 GCA_016765265.1 Pseudomonadales bacterium
CAATTTAATAGTAATTTGCAGGAAAATGAATTTTCTGAGTTAAGCCTTAAACGAGGGCGGTAAATGTATAAAGGGAGAGATCAGATATCAACTTTATAATTCATTGATAACAAGGGTCCAGACACCGTTATGTCAGTGCTAATACCACCAAAATTGGCAATATCTAATGTTAAATAACGAAACCCAGCATCAATACCTAAATTGTATTTCAAATCAAATTCAAACATGACACTGAAGTCGATCATTTGGTTTCCCTGCAAGCGTCCATAGTGTAATTCAAACGTATTTGAAAGGTTGCTAACCCTCAAATCATTGTAGACTCGGCCATAGATTAATGGCACCCATTCCCGAAATGTAGACTTGAGCTCACGTCCCCGTAGAAAACCGTCTATCCCTTCAATGGTCAGTCGTCCATCAAACTTACGCAAAGTGGCACCCAAACTCATAAACGGCTTCGTTTTGCCAATATTGTAATATAGAGATATGTCCTGATGATCAAAATGTATCGAGGACTTGATAGAGTCCCCTAAAGAAAAGAGAAATGCTAAGCCACCAAAGGTAAAATCACTGGGCACTAAACTAGTTTGCTTTGCGTCGATAGAGGAATCCCGAATTTTAAATTGAGGCAAAGCGGAAACGTTATGAACTATCCCGAATGATATTAATCGATTGGTCTGGGAGCCATAACCTAGATCACTCACTACATCGATGGGACGAATATCAAATGCGGATATTTTGAAATCTCCCGCGTATTTTTGAGCCCATGCAGTGACTTGGAACTGCAATTGAACTTCCTTCTCACTAGCTAGGCATACTTGAGTTAATAAAAGACTAAGCAAGAAAGCTGTTTTTCTTTTCAAAACCTGACTCCTATAACACTTTGGATTGAATATGAGAACTGAACGGAAGCCTTAGATTGCCAAGCATACCATTACTAAAATGGTCTTTCAGCTCTTAGTATAAAAAAGCGATTACAGTTGGGCAGGGAATATTAAGGAATTTGATGAATAACATAAATTTAAATCAGACTAACATCCGATTTACTGGCGTCCAGCACTTTTGGTTGGCCGTCACTGGCAATATCGGCCCAACTAGTTACCCGATTGCGGCCATTATCTTTCGAATAGTAAACTGCTTTATCCGCGCGCTCGATAACAGTGACCATAGGGACAGACTTATCAAAGTGAGCAACTCCGATACTGACCGTGATCTGACCCACTTGAGGGAACAGGTAGCTGGCAACTCTGTCCCTGAACTTGTTAAGAATGTTAGTCGCTAACTCTAAACTGACGCCCTTTAACACAGCAACAAATTCTTCGCCACCATAACGATATTTATCATCGCTTTCTCGAAAAAACTCTTTCATCAAGTTCGAGAATAATACCAAGACTTCGTCACCATGGAGATGTCCAAAGTTATCATTAACTCGTTTGAAATGATCGATATCAAAGAAGGCTAAGCAGCAATTTTCTTGATCTTCTTCTGTACCCCGACGTTTTTTACTGACGAACGAATCCATTTTCTGAATATTTCTATCGAAGACTTGTCGATTCAGCAAGCCGGTCAAACAGTCTTGAATACTGTTTTTCAACAGTAGAAACAGATTGGTATAAACCTGCAAGATGGTATCAATAAATACCTGCTCTTCTTGGGGAAGATGACCCTCGATGATCAACCCACTCAGTAGCTGCTTGCCCACATAGATCGGAAAAATAGTGCGAGGTCGGCCATCAAGTGTTTTTTCAAAAGTGACTATTTCCGCCTCAGACACTCGGCCCAATGTTGCCAAGTCAGCTTCACGCTGACCGCTGGTAAACAAATCATCCATCTCCTGGTGAGATCGACTGGAAATCAGTTTCTCTTGTGCCGCAATATTATAGAATTCCACCACTGACCAAGCTGTAGTTTTCGAGGACCGCTCATAAAGTCTTGTGGGAAAATCAGTACCAATTTCACCAATAATCGTAGCCACCAAACCAGTACGAAGCCCACGCAGATCCCTGAATTGGGTTAATCCAACAATCGACTTAAATTTGGGATCGTTTGCGTAGTTCATTGGTTCTCAAACCTTGTGGCTCATGTAAGAATAGACAGAAATAGAGGGTCGTGAGGTTTCTTTAACAGAACTTTTAGATCTAAGAGATCGGACGGATAATTGTCTATATTTTAGTCGCCCCTCAAAGATAGAAATGTTATCCCAAATAATGTCATCTCAAATTTAAAAACGAATAGGATTGCATCATGAACTGTTGGGAGGTGACAACTAAGCGTGGATTTTTGATGGCCGAAAATCCCGTTAATTGCGTGAGTTCCGTATTAAATGGGGAGTTAAAGATCGCGGTGGAAGCCATCGAAAATATAGCGAATAGCCTGCCCCACCACATTGATAATGAGACGACCCGAGAAGTTTGTCACAACTTGCCGGTCCTGAAAGTTTACTCGCTAGGTACACTTGAGTTAGCCCACCGTGAACGTCTTCATCAAATTTATGCATATCTCACCAATGCCTATCTTTGGGCTCCGGGAGAAGTGCCGGTCAATTCGCTACCTGCTCAGCTCGCTGTTCCCTTTGTACAACTGTCCGACCTAGTCAATCGACCACCAACATTGAGCTACACCAATACGCAACTTTGTAATTGGCAGGTTATTGATCCAGCAAAACCGCTAGATGACGCCGAAAATCTAAAAACCTTACAAACCTTTCAAAACTACCCCGACGAAGAATGGTTTTGGGTTATTCATATTGCAATCGAGGCCGCAGGTGGTGCCGCAGTAATGGCCGGTAAAGACGCAGTAATGGCAGCAAAGGTAGGTGATGTAGACAGATTAACCAAGGGCTTGAGGATAATTACCGATGGTCTTTCTAAAATCATCGCACTTGCAAAACGCATCGAAGAAGGTTGTGATCCTGATATCTATTTTAAAACTTTAAGACCCTTTTTGTTCAATAAGGAAGAAGGCCTAATATTCGAAGGTGTAAAAAGATATGAGGGCAAACCTCAGAAATTTTATGGACAAACTGGTGCGCAAAGTTCATTGATCCCCGCCCTTTGCGAAGTACTTGGCATTAAACATCAAAAAAGTGATTTAACCCTTTATTTAGACAATGTCCGGCAATACATGCCGAAACCACATCGGAATTTTTTAAGCTCTCTAGGCGCCAATTCAGTTCGCACATTAGCAGCCGCAACGCCTACTCTAAAAAATAAATATAATGACTGTGCGCGCCTCATCTTAGAATTTCGCCGCTTTCATTTACAATTAGCGGCTAAATATATCGCCACCAAGGTCAAAAATGAAAAAGGCTCTGGTGGTACAGAATTTATGAAATGGCTGAAACTTATGACACTCGAGACAGAACAACAATTACTGTAAGTGTTATGTTAAAAATGTCGGGCTTGTATGGGAAAGCACAAACACCCATGGTTAGATTAATTATCAGCCTTACCAAACTGATACTCAAATAATCCAATTCCAATCCTGCTGTGGCCTATTGGGAGCTGCAGCTGTATTCTCTGCCAGTAGATTCAATTTTTCTAAGGAAGGTCAAGCTATGAGTGACAACACTACTTTTATTCATCACGTTGGCATTACCGCTCCCCCTGAAGTATTGATGGAGGTAATGACTTTTTACGATCGAATTCTCGGATTGAAACCAGGCTTTCGGCCTAAGTTTGGCGATCTAAAAGGTCATTGGCTTTACTCCGGGGAAAACCCCATAGTGCACCTGCTGGAAGATTCGAATCGCGAGGGGAAGAAATCTGGATATTTTGATCACCTAGCATTGAGATGTACCGATCTAAATGACGTCATTTCAAAATTACAAGAACACGGTATCAAGTATCGACAGTTTGAAATGCAAGAGCTTAATCAAATACAGCTCTTTCTGAAAGACCCCTCAGGCACACTAGTAGAATTGAATTTCGAAGTTTCAGCTTAAAAGTGGCCACTTTAAAAGAATCCTAATCGTTAGTAACAAGAATCTTAAGCGTTAGTAATTGAAGGACACATCATGCAAAAGAAGCACATTCTCGATGGCATTAGAGTACTGGATTTTTCTCAACACGTTGCAGGTCCTACTACCAGTCGCATGATGGCAGAAATGGGCGCCGAAATAATTAAAATTGAACTCGCTCCCTTCGGCGAACAAATTCGAACTGTCGGTACTCAAATCAATGGACGAGGCGTCTACTTTATCCAGCAAAATCGCGGAAAGAAGAGCGTCTGTGTGGATATGAAAACCGATGAAGGTCGTGACATTATTTATCAATTAATCAAACACGTTGATATTGTGCTGGAAAACTTTGCCCCCGGAGCCATCGGACGACTCGGCTTAAGCTGGGAAAAAGTGCAATCATTAAACCCTAATTGCATCATGTGCTCCATCTCCACCTTTGGACAAGAGGGCCCACTCGCCACCCTGCCAGGCTATGATTTTATTGGTCAAGCTTATGCAGGCATTACCAGCATGATAGGCGACAAGGAGAGCGGGCCCTATATTCCCATCGCAGCTATCGGCGACACTATGACAGGCGCTCACGCGCTTGCGGCCATTAATGGTGCCCTCTATCATCGTGCTACCGGCGGTTCGGGTCAGTTCCTCGATATATCGTTGCTTGATTGCTACTTCCATTGTCATGAAATGAACGTGGGTTTAATCAGTGTCAGTGAGGGCAGCCACAGTCCGTACTTACCCGGCCGCCATCACGGCACTGTGGGGCCTTTAGGCGTATTTAAAAGCAAGGATGGCTACATCATTTTGATTGCTATTTTAAGGCGTTGGGAAGAGTTCTGCCACATTATCGATATGCCAGAATTGATCGATGATCCCCGTTTTATCGATGATGCCGCTCGCGGCCAAAACCAAGAAATTTTAACGCCTATTATTGAGAAATGGTTACAAGCACAAGAAAGCGATGCAGCGACCATCAAGCTACTGGGAGAAAATCATATTCCGGTGGCGCCGATCCTATCTATTGAAGAGGTAATGGAGCACCCCCATATGCGTCAACGGGGTACGGTTAGAACTGTTACAGATCGAGGCGCTGGCTCCTTTGATATGCCGGGTATGCCACTGCGGTTCTCTGCCTATGCCAATGACCTGGAACTCAATGCGCCTTACCTGGGTGAGCATAATCAAGCGGTACTCCAAGAGCTGCTGGGGATGGACAGTGAATACATTAGCGCGCTCACTGACAAAGGTATTCTAGTCAGTGAGGACCTTCCCAAGACTAGGGAACTGTGAAACTAAACTCTAGCAAATCTAGCCAGCTACAACTTCGTAGACAACGCAATCTTAGGTTTCCACCGCAACCAATCTTTCTTCACTTTATCATGTAGATCGAATTTCTGGCCATTTTCAACAAGGGCACCCATGTTGTTATTGTTTGGAGTGGCAAAGGCGATGCCCCCTTCGATAATGGATTCGAAGGAATTAGTTTCAATACTGAGTCCGTCAAACAAACTAAAATCAATGCCAAGACCACTAGCATTCCAAAACCGGGTATTCGCTCTTACCAACATTTTATAAGCGGGCAGGATGCTCAAATGGATGAGAACGCCGTCGGCAGTTCCACTTAACTCATATCCGGTCACTTCCCCAACTCGGATCTGGCGATAATAAACACCGACACCCTCTTTTACTGAGCCTAACCGTTCCGCCCTGAGACTGAGTTGGAGCCCATCAGCTACATTACTTATTAAATTATGAGGTGAGGATTCTAAACCACGAAATTCAGTTTGAGCCTCACCGTCACCGGCTAAAACTGATATGTACTGACCTGAAATTAGCGTATCTAAATCAGAGGTGCCCGCTAACCCAAATCGCGGCTCCACCACCCAAAAGCTAGCACCTTGTTTTGCCAGTTGCTCAGCTTGAGGGTAGAGCAGCGCAGCAACGTTCACCTGCTGCAATCCCTTTCCAAAGGCAACCTCTTTCACCTTGCCTATGGTAACGCCTTTGTAACGCAAATCTGTGCCTTCGTGTAAACCATTGGCGGACTGAAAACTAATTTGAATCCGTATCCCCTTTTCATGGGCTTCGTCAAACCCATCAAATAACCGATAACGATCTCCATTGGCCGCGGGTTTTGCGTCTGTGCCATTACTACTATCAAAAGTGATCCCGCCTGCCATAATCGATAA
>JAESQG010000561.1 GCA_016765265.1 Pseudomonadales bacterium
CTCTAATCGAAGGGGGAGATATAGTCGAACCGCTTGGTGAGAGAGTGCTCGGCCGTGTTGTTGCTGTCGATGTCATCAAGCCCGGTACTGAAGATGATATCGTCGCGCCTGCCGGAACCCTTATCGATGAGCACTGGGTGGATCAATTAGAGTTGTTTGGCATCGATGAGGTGGTGTGTCGATCGCCGATTACCTGTGATACACGTTACGGTGCTTGTAGAAAGTGCTATGGAAGAGATTTGGCTAGAGGCCATCTGGTGAATGTTGGCGAGGCGGTAGGGGTTATTGCTGCCCAATCTATAGGTGAGCCCGGCACCCAATTGACCATGCGTACCTTCCACATCGGTGGAGCAGCTTCGCGTAGCTCGGCTGTGAGTAATGTACAGGTGAAGAACGATGGTACGGTCCGTCTTTTAAACCTTAAAACTGTAACTAACAATGACGGCAATCTAGTGGCAGTCTCTCGTTCGGGAGAGCTGGCTCTTGCTGATGTCAGAGGTCGTGAACGGGAGCGATATAAGCTGCCTTACGGAGCCATTATTAAGATTAAGACTGGCGACGAAGTAACAGCAGGCGATGTCGTAGCTGTTTGGGATCCTCATACCCATCCGATTATTACTGAAGTGTCTGGGAAAGTTCAATTTAGTGATTTTGAGAATGGCATTACGGTTAAGCAACAAACTGATGACTTAACTGGACTCAGTAATATAGAGATTATCGATGCCAAAGATAGGCCGCTATCGGGTAAGGATTTACGACCTGCAATTCGCCTCGTAGATGGTGAGGGAAATCTTCTAACTGTGGGTAATGCGGATACACCTGTTCAATACTATTTGCCGGCAAATTCTATTACGACTCTTGAAAATGAAACTGAAGTGGGTGTAGGTGAAGTCATCGCTAGGATTCCCCAAGAGAGTTCGAAAACTCGTGATATAACGGGTGGATTGCCGCGTGTTGCTGATTTGTTTGAAGCACGAAGGCCGAAGGAGGCGAGTATACTTGCAGAAATTACAGGGGTTTTCAGTTTTGGTAAAGAAACCAAAGGTAAGCGCAGGTTAGTCATTACGCCGGACAATGGTGATGATCACTATGAAGAATTGATTCCCAAGTGGCGTCATTTGAATGTATTTGAAGGAGAGCATGTTGAGAAAGGGGAAGTAATCTCAGATGGCCCTTCCGATCCTCACGACATATTGCGATTGAAGGGAATCGGTGCCGTTGCAAACTATATCGTAAATGAGGTGCAAGATGTATATCGTTTACAGGGTGTCAAAATAAATGACAAACACATTGAGGTTATAGTGCGGCAAATGCTTCGTAAGGCTGAGATAAGAGAATCTGGTGATTCGAGTTTTATCAAAGGCGAGCAAGTTGAAGTGGCCAATGTGTTTGATGAGAATGAAGTTTTGGAAAAGAACGACAAATTTCCAGCGAAAATAGAGCGATTGTTGCTGGGGATCACCAAAGCATCATTGGCGACGGAGTCGTTTATATCCGCTGCATCTTTCCAAGAAACAACACGAGTACTAACAGAAGCCGCGGTTACGGGTAAGAAAGATAATTTGCGTGGTTTAAAAGAGAACGTAGTGGTGGGGCGTTTAATCCCTGCTGGTACTGGGTTTTCTCACCATGCAGAGAGACGAAAGCAGCGTAAAGAGGCTAGGGATGCCGCGCGCGGATTGCCTACTGTAACTGCAGATGAGGTAGAACAGGCTTTGAGCGAAGCTTTGAACTCACCTAATAGTTGATACTATTATTGGCCATTCCTATCGATGTTTGGCCAATAGTAAACGATTAGATGAGTATAGCTAAGCATAGGAAAAGATTAGGAATATGTTCTATTCTGTTGGACGAAGATTAGTAAATAGAAGTTCGTAAAAGGTAGTTAAATAGGTTTAGCTATTGATAATGGGTTGCACAGTTAACCCTACGTACCAGTTGACTTCCTGGTAGCCCGTCATTAGAATCTCGCCTCCGCAAATGCAAGGGGAGAGAGTTCTTTTGTCATTTTTATTTTTTAAAGTGGAGTTTTAGCTAGATGGCAACGATCAATCAACTGGTTCGGAAGCCTCGTCAGCGCAAGGTACAGAAAACAGACGTACCTGCCTTACAAAGTTGTCCTCAACGACGTGGTGTATGTACTCGCGTATATACCACTACACCTAAGAAGCCTAACTCGGCTCTTCGTAAAGTATGCCGTGTTCGTTTAACAAACGGTTTTGAAGTGACTTCCTACATTGGTGGTGAAGGGCACAATTTGCAAGAGCATAGTGTGGTGCTCATCCGTGGCGGTCGTGTTAAAGATTTGCCCGGTGTTCGCTATCACACCGTTAGAGGAACGTTAGATGCTTCCGGTGTAGCAGATCGAAAGCAAGGTCGCTCAAAGTATGGGGCAAAACGGCCCAAAAAATAAACTAACAATGGTTCTATAGGCTTATCGTATTTAGATATAGCCTATAGCCGTTTAAGTAAGGCTGAGCATATCTATGAAAGCGAAAGACTCTCAGAAAGAGTATTTGTAATTGTAGATAGTGTCTTAGATCAAACCTGAATTAAGGAGTTAACATGCCTAGAAGACGCGTGGTCGCAAAACGTGAAGTCCTGCCTGACCCCAAATATAAAAGCCAAATACTCGCAAAATTTATGAATCACGTAATGGTTGACGGTAAAAAATCATTAGCTGAGCATATAGTTTATGGCGCCCTGGATAAAGTGTCTGAAAAGACCGGTAAGGATCCAATGGAAGTTTTCGAGAAAGCGATTGAAGACTTAAAACCTATGGTGGAGGTGAAATCTCGACGAGTAGGTGGTGCTACGTATCAAGTGCCCGTGGAAGTGCGCCCTAATAGACGTACGGCGTTATCTATGCGCTGGATTGTTGAGGCGGCTCGCAAGCGCGGAGAGAAGTCCATGCACCTTAGATTGGCTGGTGAAATATTAGATGCCGTTGAAGGTAAAGGGTCTGCGATGAAAAAGCGCGAAGATGTGCATCGAATGGCTGAAGCCAACAAAGCGTTTTCACACTATCGTTTCTAAAATGCTAGTGTCAAGTTTGTCATCATCGAGAGCTCGCTGAGGAATTGTTTGTGGCTCGTAAAACCCCGCTGAATCATTATCGAAATATAGGCATATGTGCTCATGTTGATGCC
>JAESQG010000002.1 GCA_016765265.1 Pseudomonadales bacterium
ACATGGCTCTTGAGTTGCCCGCGATGGACGCTCGACTGGAACGCGGATTCTTTGACCTGAGAGATCATGCTGCTCATGGTCTGCTCAAGTGCGGGGTTTGGCGGCGGGTTCTGAATCTGCACGGGTGGCGAACCTCGGCGATCCCGAGCATTGCCAAAGACATAGCCCCGGTTGAACTCTTCCATGATCTCTGACTTGTCTGCCCTGCCACTCCCAAACCACGACTGGTCGATGAACCAGATCGAGTTGTTGACATAATCGTAGAGTTGCTGGAAGAATAGGGTGCCCGTGAGGTTGAGCTTATCCTGATTGTCGAGCATGAGGGCTGTGTCGGAAACCTTGTCCCGGCTTCCCGGCTTGCGGAACCCGTTGAGAAGAATGTATGGCATCCCGTTGAGTCCGATCGGGTTCACGGGGTTGTCAAAGTTGGGAACCCGATCGTCGTTTTCTGACCCGCCTGTGCTGAGCATCACATACCGGCGGTCGAATCGGTCTCCTGAGCCCTTGATATAAATCTCATGGACAAGTGCCCCTTTTTCTTTGGAGTGCTTGAAGTAGTCTGCATACATTTTTCCGCCCGAGAGGTAGTAGAATGCGTGTTCTGTGGGTGTCAACTCGGCGACCGTGTTCATCTTGTTCTGGTCAACCTCAAACAAGGCTTCTTCCCCATACACCCGCCTGATTGCGTGGATGCTCATCACATCCGAGTAGATGACGAACTCATTGTCCTCAAGATTGTCACTTCGCGTGGTTTGATCGGTCGTAAGGCGGTATCCGTCAAACTCGAACGACTTGAGTTTGGTGTTTGCCACCCCGTTGATTTGCGATGATTGAATGCGGACGCCTACGCCGTGCCGCCCGTCAATGCTTCGCTCAAAGTTCGCTGTTCTGGCCGATTGCAGCAATCCTGATTTTTCAATCAGCATATTTGCAAAGTTTTCCATGAGATCCGAGTCCTTTGCGCCAGAGATCCCGGTGATATGGTGGAGCGGGAGAGCGTCCACATTCAGTTTTTCGGGGTTGGTGGCGGCGGCTATCCGAATAATGTTGCCAGTGATCTCATTGATGGTGGCCTTGATCCGCCCGCTTGCCACCGTGTCATTGATGCTGGTTCGGAACAGGCGAGAGTATCCCCCGGTCGCTTGGCCCTGTTGGAGCCAATGGATGCCGATATAGTACGATCTGGATCTGCCCGCAGCAATCTCCATGTCCCTGCGTTCGGTGCTGGAATCTCGTATTTGTTCGCGCACCCATTGCGACAATGCCTGCGGGTTGGGAAAATGCAACATCTAATACTCCTGTCTATTCCTGCATTCGCGGGATCTCTTGTTGGTTTGATTCTCGAACCATTCGATCCATCGCGCTTGGGAACTGTATCTGTGGTTTTCGTTGGTCTTTGTCTGGATTGTTTTCGATCCGCATCCGTTCTACTTGGTCGTCCTCTCGGATCATCGAGGCGTTGAATGCCATCGCTGCCAAATCGGACACGGTACGGGTGAGTTCTTCTAGTGTTTCGTCACGGTTGACCGCGTTCTTGGCGGATTGACAGACACACACAACGATGGTGGCGCACACCATGACGGTGACAATGAGCATGAAGGCGAGTAGGTCGGGTGTCATGGTTTATACCCCCCCGATTTCTGCGTCGGTATCAACTCGACAGTGAATGTCGTCAACATGGAGAAGCAGGATTTTCCGATCTCCGATAGTGATTTCTGACCCGCCAAACCCTGAGAAGGTCACTCGGCAGCCGTTCTCAAGGAACTCGGGGCATCCGTCGCCCATAGAAACAATCATCCCGCTGTTGAGTTGTCCGCGCCCAGACTCAGGAAGGTAGATCCCCGCATTGGTGACTTCTTCCACGGTATCGCGGACAATCGCTACCCTCTTAGCGTTTGGTGTGACAAGGTGTTGTATCTGTTCTGTTTTCATAATCGCCCCTTTTATACCCCGGCGGTGTTGTAATACGATGCCATTGAACGCCGGTTGCCCAATGTTTCGTCGCTGTTCTTACGCATTGTACGCTCAATATGCTTTTTCATGCGTCCTTTATTTTCCTCGGCCATTCGTGCTTCTCTAGAAACCTGCCCGCCCGCGATAGCCAACCGCGACCGGCACTTGTTGAGCATTTGGGTGAGCGCGTCGAGTGAGTGGTATCCGCTTGCCACCTTGAAGTTGATGACATAGTTGATGAGTGGTTTGATCTCGTCGAGCGGTTCGAGTTGATCGGTCGGGTTCCCGTTCTCGTCGTTGACCCGGCGTGCGGGAAACAGGACCACGGCGGGGAGCATGGGGTTGGAGTTTTCGAGCATCTGTGCGACCGCTCTCAATCGCTGCTCTTTGTTCTTGTGCCCAACACCACACTCGGTCACGCTATGGATTCCGTGCATTTCTTCCAGCATCTCGATGGTTGCCGATCCGAGGCCGGTGACAACCTCCATGAATACCTCGTCAATCGCTTCTCCCCTGGCAAGTTGGGCGATTCGGTTGGAGAGATCCATTTGGGTAGCAGGGAACTCTTCTTGGATCGTGATTCGGATCTGGTCCTCGTATTTGATTCGCCGTAGACCGTCCTCTTGCCGTTCGATGCGTTCCTGCCCGAGCATGGCCTGTACCCAGCCTACTTTGTCGCCGGTTCCGTCGCCCTTGGCCGTTGGATCGCATGAGACATACCGCTCAACGCCGTTCTCAATGAACTTGCGGGCGGATTCATGCTCGATATCGTATAGCCGGACCTGACGGACGATGCGGTTCTCGTCGCTGATCGGGTCGAGCATGTAGTTGGCGTTCCACGCTGAATCGTCTGATAAAAGTTTGTATTTTCTTCTATTCCATTTCGCGTCGTACACCTCCGGCCAGATTGACTTGAACTTTGGATTTGTTGATGGTCCGCCGACAGGACTCATTGATACCCATAGTGGTACGCCTTCTCTCCCTAGTGTTTTCTTGGCGATTCTTGCTTTTTTCAGATAAGACCAGAGAACATCCTCATGGTGCCACGGGTATCCTGAAAATACAGTGAAACCTTCGCTTCCTTGGAATCGGGTAAGCCATGTAGACGATATGAGTTTTTTGATATTTTCTCGCGTTGCGGCCTGCGTTTGATCTTCCCTGTGAGTCACATCGTCAACATACATTTGATTGAGATTGTTGCCCTGTCCCCGAGATGTCACGCCCACGCCAATAACATTGGGATTTGCCGTTTTTTCCTTATTCCAGACGCGAATCGTGGTCGTATTATTGTCATTCTTGTCAAGCCTGTACGGGTAAAGACTGTGATTTCTTTTTCCTGCGGATGATTTTATGTCAAACAACGCTGCCGTTTTGCTGATTGTTTTTGAGGTTTCTTTTTCTGCACGATGAACATACCCCATTTGGAATCTTGGATAGTCATTGATAAGTAGTGCCATATCCATTGCAATAACATTTGATTTGCCTATACGGGGCGGGTACAAAAGCATCACGCCTTCGTATTTGATACCCTCGAACTCGAACTTGGCACCGTCGGGGCCGATGAGATCGCCAGGTCCGACGAGCCCGTACTCGCTTCTGGCGTACCCCTCCCTTGAAAGCCAAAGTGACATTGACATCTCTACATGCGGGTCACCGATAATGTATATGTCGCCCCGTAGCCGAAACTGTTTATCTCCAATGTCGGATCGGGAAACATAGAGCATGAACCGCAAGAGGCGGGTTGCTTCGTAGACGATGCGTTCTTTTCGGCTGAGTCCGGGGGTCGGGGGATCTGTGATTGAGTCTCGTATGTCCTTGATTGCGCGGAGGCGGCTAATCCACTGTTTCCCCGCCTCCGCTATTGTTTTTGGGCCGGGCGGTTCCTCAGGATCTTCACCTTCGGGCACCGTTCCAGCACGCACAAGATCCTTGGCCTTCATCTTGTTGTACCGCTCGAACTGTTCCATTCCTCGCCGGGTTGATTCCTCGCACCCAAAGATCATGGCATCGAGTGTTATATCGACATTCTCGTAGATTGCGCTAGGATCGAGAAGCATGGCATCGTAGCTGTCAGCGGCTTTTTCGAGTGGTGTGCGTTCATCGGCGATATTCGACCAGTCAATGCCGTTGGCCTCAGCCTCGCCCTTGAGTACACGGAGAACCACATCGGGGTTCCACCTTGCGGGTGTCTCGTCCGGGTTATCCAAGTAGTACATACACATCTCGGAGAGTTTCTTGAATGCCTTTCGGATCCTGTCCTTGGTGCTAACAGTGCCATCTCCGTTTGTATCGCTTGAGGCTGAATCGGTGGGCAAGGGCTCGTCGAGAAACCCGAGCGCGTCGGTCGTTTCGGGCGGGGCCTGCACGGTTGGCGTTGATCCACTGGGCTTGTGGAGAGCCTTTGGGCCACTGTTTTCGAGCCATTGGAATCTCCATCCTTTGTGGTTTTTTTGTCGTCCAGCACAGCACGCCGAGCACGAAGCGTAGACAAGCCCTTGGGAATCACAGAAATCCTTAAGGCTTGCACCACGATATTCATCCCCCCCATCGGGCGGGTAGGCGATAAACGGCTTGGACTTGCGGCCTTGGGTCATAGCGCGGGTGAGTAGTCGATGTACAGATCGAGGCTTGTAAGCCCGCCCATGTCGGTCACGCCGATAAACCAGTCGAGTTCAGCGTTGGCACCCATGAGACCTATTCATGGAGTTATAACAATCAAACATCTGAGGATATAAGCAGCATTCCTGATGGAACCTGGATAGTTACCATAACAGATGCTAAAGGCTGTGATACAACAGTAACTGTAATCCTTGTTGCACCAAATGCCTTGAACTTAATGTTGACTGACAGTTCAGATCTTACCTGTAATAATAGCGGCGATGGATCAGTAAT
>JAESQG010000562.1 GCA_016765265.1 Pseudomonadales bacterium
TGAACAGGACAAAAAACGAGCATAACTAAGTTGCCTGTTTCAGACTCATTTGTTAATTGGAAAATACTCGATAGACCGGATACTTTCTTGGTTCATAATGGGTGATTCTGAATGCGCGACTATCAGCTCCAGCGGGTTATCCATATTCTCACGGTCAATGATTATCAATATATGGGATTTCTGGCCTGGACGGGTGTTGAATGCTCGTTCTTTGATGGAAGGCCATTCTTTAAGTCCGGGTAGAGCTCGCAGGGCAAACTTCATAGTGTTCTTTTTGTGGGTTTCATCGAAAGCCATGTCCGGATCAGCAATGACATCCCAAGCCTGTACGAAGTGACCCCAATGAATAATGTCTTTACCTGCGGGCTCCGGAAAGTCTTCCCGACTTCACTCACTTTAAGGTATCAGCGTGTCTGTAGGGCGCATGTTTAGGTGTTTTTTCTAGAAATCGTTTTGTAGTGCCTAGTAAAATATATATGTTGCTTAATGTTAGCGGGCATGCTAGTGTTCCTGCTATGTTTGTACGAGTGAAGTCAACGCCCAATAGTCCCCGCCAATCGGTTCAGATAGTGGAATCTGTACGTGTAGGCGATAAGGTGCGCCAGAAAATTCTGCGTCATGTAGGCATTGCGATGAATGATGCCGAATTAGTCAAACTTAGGGAAGTGGGCGAGTTTGTTAGAGCCCAATTAGAGCAAGAGCATCAAAGTAATTTATTCTCCGCCGAGCAAGCCGCTGAACAAGCGATCGATGCCAAGAAAAAGCCTAAGGTCAGCGCACAACAAGCGTTGAATGTTAATCTTCGAGACCTCAAAGAAGTCCAGCGATCGGTGACCGGTATCCATGAAGTCTTTGGTGCGGTGTACGAGCAACTGGGTTTTGACTCTGTCTGGGGAAAATCAAAGCGTTTTGGAAAAAGACGGGGGATACTCAAAGACATTACGCTAGCCCGTATAGCACAGCCAACCAGCAAGCGGGCTTCAGTGGATTTGCTGGAAAGAGACTTTGGTATTCAGTTAAATTTAAATTCGGTTTATAAAATGATGGACGCCCTGGATGAGGCGGCCATCGATCAGATTCAACGCTGTGCAGGTGAAGCGGCCACTCAGATGTTAGGCGGCTCACTGGATGTCTTGTTCTACGATTGCACCACCTTGTATTTTGAATCTTTTGAGCCCGATGCCTTGCGTCAAAAAGGCTTTAGCAAAGACCATAAGGCAAACGAGACGCAGGTGCTACTAGCGCTGCTGGTCAGCGAAGAAGGGCTACCGGTGGGTTATGAGGTGTTCCCTGGAGCGATGTTTGAAGGCCATACACTGGTTCCTATCTTAGAGAGTTTAAAGAAACGATTCGAGATTTCGCGGGTGGTTTTTGTTGCCGATCGAGGCCTGTTTAACGAAACAAATTTAGCCGCCTTAGAGGAGGCCAACATTGAGTACGTGGTGGGGACCCGGTTAAAGACCCAAAGCAAAGCGCTCAAAGAACAAATTCTGCAGACCGACCACTATACTGATCTGAATGAGCAGATCAAAACACTCATCATTGATCGCCCGAAGGGGCGTAGAATGATTGTGAGCCACAGTAAAAAGCGGGCAGACAAAGACAAGCATGATCGAGATAAAGCGATTGTTAAATTAAGAAAGAAGTTATCTAAATCGAAAAAGCCAAAAGAATTCATCGCCTCTTCAGGGTATAAAAAATACCTCAATGTGCCCAGTCTCGGGCAGATCACCATCAACCAGGAAGCCATCGCAGAAAGCGCAAAATGGGATGGCTTGCACGGTGTTATCACCAACACCGCTGACACTGACACAGCGACGGTATTAGAGCATTACCGAGGGCTGTGGAATATTGAGGAATCTTTCCGTATTCAAAAGCATGATTTGAAAGTACGTCCGATTTATCACTGGAATGAATCCAGAATACGGGCTCACCTGGCCATTGCCTTTATGGCATTTTGTTGTGTGCGTCATTTGGAGTATCGGGTAGCGTTGCAGTACCAGAAATTATCGCCAGAGGTGATTAGACGAGAGCTTGCTCATGTTCAAGTGAGCTTACTGGAGGATAGAAAAACCAAATCCGTTTACGCCATGCCCTCTTCGGTGAGTCCCAAGGCGGAGAAAATCTATCAGGTATTAGGCCTGAAACCCTCAACAACAGCCTACCAAGTTAAGTAACACCTCCCCCTTCATAATCGGTTGAACGATAAGCATTGTAGTGCCTAATTGCAAGTGCTGATCTTAATTAAATCACATACTTAGATGAAAAAGGGAGTGAAGTCAGGAGTTCAACAAACTCAGCCCTTATTCCACGTTGTACTCGGTTACGACGATCCTTGTGTAACGACACGCTAAATTCCCGACGACGACACCGAAAATTCCCTAATTTATATCACTAGGCTATCATTTTTTACCATCCATTAATTGCGCTTGAGTCAAGGATGGTAGGAATGACATGCTCCGATAAGCAGGTAGGGAAACTGATGAAGGAAAAACACAAGTACACCAAAGAAACGGGTGCTGCCCGAGCAGGAATGGACCCCAAAACAGCACGTAAATACCTCAAGGCTAATCAGCTGCCTTCAGAGCTGAAAAAGTCCCCTCAACCCAGCACTCAAGCTCAGCTATTCGACTCCCAATGGAGCGAGATTGAGAGCTTTCTTGACAACGCTCCTGGGCTAGAAGCAAAAATCATATTGAGATGGTTAATCGATAAATACCCCGAGCAATATCAAGACAAGCACCTACGGACCCTACAAAGAAAAGTGCGCCGGTGGCGGGCTCTTGAAGGTCCCAAGAAAGAGGTGATCTTCCGTCAATCGCTCAAGCCCGGCAAGCAAAGTCAGTCTGATTACACCGTTATGAATTCGCTAGAGATCACCCTTTCCGGCGAGGTTTTTAACCACCTATTGTTCCACTTCATGCTACCTTATTCATGCTGGGAAACGGCCTCAATTTGTTTTAGCGAAAGCTTCGAGAGTTTATGCACCGGTTACGAGCAAGCGGTATGGCAACTCGGGGCGGTGCCGGCAGAGCACCGCACTGACAACCTCAGTGCAGCGACCCACAAACTGGGAAGTCGACGCGAGTTCAATGAGCGATGGACTCAGGTGCTTGATCACTACCAGGTGAGCCCAAGTCGCAACAATCCGGGGCAAAGCCATGAGAACGGCAGTGTTGAAAAAAGTAATGATCTGATCAAAAAAGAAATTGCACAACGCCTGATGTTGCGTGGATCCAAAGATTTTTCCAACCGAGAGGCTTACGAGGCATTTTTAGCTGAAGTGATTGAGCAGCGCAACAGAGGACGCAAAGACAAACTGATAGAGGAGCTCAAGGAGTGTAAATCGTTACCGCAAGGGAGATGGTATCGCCCGCAAACGCTGTCCTCAACGGTCTCACCAGAAAGTCTCATTACCATTGAGACCGTACCCTACTCGGTACCCAGTCGTCTCATTGGTCAAAGAGTCGAGATAAAGCTCTATCCCGATAAGCTAGAGATTTATTATGCCAAGCATTTTATCGAAGCGATAGTACGCAAGGAGCCTGGAGAAACCGGCATTAACTATCGACATGTGATTAACCAGTTGCTACGCAAACCCGGCGCATTCGAGGGGTATCGTTTTCGTAATGACTTGTTTCCAAGTGCTGTCTTTCGAAGAGCCTATGATGCACTCATCCAGCATTCTCCCTCCGGTGGGCATAAGCTCTACCTGGCGGTTCTACAATGCGCAGGCAACACCTCAGAGTATGAGGTCGAGTTGGCCATTGATTTATTGTTGACTAGCGCTATGGCCCCCACCTTAGAGCAGGTGCAGCTACTGGTTAGGAGTCCAGACAAGGAGGTCCCTATCGTGCAGATAGATCAACCGGATCTGGCTGAATACGACTTGCTGCTCCCAACGCGAGGTGAACCCAATGCCCGACATTAATAATCTTGAGGGTTTGTTAAAAAAGCTGGGGCTCAAAGCGATGGCACAACAGTATTTATCGTATGCAGATGGCTGCGAGAAGAGCGGGCAAACCTACCTTGAGTATCTTACTCAATTGGTTAGCCTGGAGCTGGAAGATCGAGATCAGCGGCGCATTCAAAGGCTAACCAAACAAGCGCACTTACCCTGTTTAAAAACAATAGAGGAATTTAAGTTACAGCGTGTCAAAGGTCTATCACCGAGTATTCTAGAGGTGTTGCGTGGTGGCCAATTTATTGATCAATGCGAGAACCTACTCCTGTTCGGTAATCCTGGTACCGGTAAGACTCATCTGTGTATTGGACTGGCACAAGCGTGGTGTCAGCGAGGTCGAAAAGTATTGTACACCAGTGCCGCCAGTTTAGTGCAGAGGCTACTGCGGGCCAAACGTGACCTTGAGCTGGATCAGTTGATCAAACAATTTGATCGTCTCGATATGTTGATTATTGATGACATCTCTTATGTCCCCTACGAGCGACAAGAGACCGATGTGCTGTTTACGCTCTTGTCCGAACGCTACGAGCGGCGCAGCATGATGATCACGAGCAACGCAAAGTTCTCGGACTGGGAATCAATCTTTAAAGACAAAATGACGACAGCCGCGCCGATAGATCGATTGGTACACCACTCAACGATACTGGAGTTAAATGCGCCGAGTTACCGTACCGAAATCGCTAAGAAAAAGAAAAGTAAAAGGAAAAAAACTACTCAAAAAAAACCGACAAAAAAGGAGGCTAAATAACCGTGCTACACTAACACACAGGCGGGAATTTTCGATGTCGTCAACGGGAATTTAGCGTGTCGCCACACACATGATCTCCATAATGATTAGTACACCACTTTTTCTATACTTCAAGATCATCATTGGGACTGTCTCCCTCAACAAACAATGCGTGTATGCCCCGCGCTCTTTTGCATGTACTTATTGGATCTGCAATACAAGTGACATAACTTCTACTAATTCCCTGCAGCTCCCA
>JAESQG010000563.1 GCA_016765265.1 Pseudomonadales bacterium
CGCCTTTTGGACCCACGTTGAAAAATACTCGGTAGCTTGCTTTGAGAGATCTAGGTTTTCGATTATCGTTTCTATCTCAAAGAAATATTCTCCCACCTCTTGAGTGGTGACGACCGATCTAGAAATATCCCTAGGCTGTAGGGATTGATTGATTTTTTTGAGCAGTGTAATAGGGTGCCTGTCTTTGCCATCATACTCAATCAAATGGTCTAGCGTATCGAGTTGGTGTCTAGAAGCAAGTGAAGTGATTTTATCAAGAAGAGTGTTTTCAAATTCGTTATAGCTGTCAGTGACATGTTCCGATAGTTCTGTAAATTGAGGTAGCGTAATGCGATGTTTCCAGCAGTAGTCCACCAAACTCACGAAGATTTGTCTGGGTTTTTGTTGCTGACTAGCTTGCTGCTGAGCCTGCTCGAAGAGGAGGTCTTTTTCCTTTTCGCCATAGGTAATCCATTTTAAATGCTGAAGTACGTTTTCTTGATGACTATAATAACTAGAAGACTGGTAGTTCGTAAGCGATGCACCACCGGCATCGATGCCAAGCATTTTCATCACATAATTAGTGCCGGCACGATAAATAAAAAAAGCTATAAGAAATAACACCCTATGCGAATAAAGCCGTGCGAAGCTTTAGGCATTGAACAAAGCTGATGTTAGAATAGCCCATGTTTTAAAGGTTACTCCTATTTTCACCCTTCAAACTTCGGTAAAAAGAGCTTCTCATGCGACAGTTATTTAATCCACAACTTGAATTAGGCGCCACTCCAATCGAAGAGATTAAATTTAATTCACGTTCACGAGATGACATCCCCCAGATCCTTCGCGGCCTACAATTTATCTATGGCTGTCCAGCAACACGCGACGCTGTCTTTGATGTGCTTCAACACCATATTGGTGTTGAGATCGATTTTGAGAACGGTCGCCCCGGTATGGATTTATGGGTGCTGCTGGTTTTGGGTACTTTACGCTTAGGTTTAAACTGCGATTATGATCGGCTCCATGACTTAGCCAATGAACATAAAACGATTCGTGCGATGCTAGGCCATGGCGGTTGGCAAGATGAATATTTGTATGGTTTGCAAACCTTAAGAGATAATGTTGCGTTACTAACTGAAGAGATGCTTAAGGAAATTAATGTGCTTGTCGTAAAAGCAGGACATGGCCTTGTTAAAAAAAAAGACGACGATGATGTGCTCTTAGCTCGTTGTGACTCATTCGTTGTTGAGACCCACGTCGAATATCCTACAGATACAGGCATGTTATGGGATGCAACGAGAAAATCCATTCTTCTAACAACGCAGCTTTGCCTACTGCACACTATAACGGGATGGCGGCAATCGGCTTACAACTTAAAGCGTTTGAAAGCGCATTGGAGAAAAGCCCAAAAGAGCAATCGATCGCGTCAAGCCAATGCCGAAGAGAAAAAGAAAAAGGCACATAAACGGTATCTTCAACTTGCGCGTCAATATTTTGAAAAAGTACAAAGCAGCATTGGACACCTAGAAGAGACAAGCCAACATCTATCCCCGCAAGCATGGTCACATTTACAGGAGGAGCTTGAAAAAGTAGGCGGTTTTCAAGATTATGCTGAACTTCTAATGGGCCAAATAGAGCGGCGTGTTTTAAAGGATGAAGTTATTTCAGCCAAGGAAAAGATCTATTCTATATTTCAGCCGCACACTGAATGGATAAGCAAAGGTAAAGCAGGAGTCTTAGTTGAGTTAGGCCTAAAGGTCTGTATCATGGAAGATCAATATCAATTTATTTTACATCATCAAGTGATGGAAAAAACCCAGGATGTTGATGTTGCAATATCGATGGTGATACAAACGCAAGAGAATTTCCCTTCACTCAATTCATGCAGCTTTGATAAAGGTTTTCATTCCCCCGCTAACCAGACGGGGTTAACCCAGCACTTAGATCAGGTAGTGCTTCCAAAAAAAGGACACATTTCCTCAAAAGAAAAAGTAAAAACCAATGCCCCGGCATATAGGAAAGTGCGCCGTCAACATTCAGCAGTGGAGTCCGCCATTAACGCGTTGGAGCAGCACGGCCTCGATCGTTGTCCTGACCATGGTATTGATGGGTTTAAGCGTTATGTTGCGCTGGGTGTATTAGCCCGTAACTTGCAACGTATCGGTGCGATACTGACACAAAAAGAGCGCGAGAAGTTGAAACGAAAGTGGCCGCGTGAACCTTGTCGCCAAGCGGCCTAGCCCCACTCAAATCAATTGCGTACATCATGATTTTCACTAAAGATTAAGTGTTAGGAAAGGCTGCTGAATCGCAGTCAGAATCGATCAATATACAACCTAATAAAGACCGGGCGGTCCCTATCAACTTCCTTCAATCGCGTTTAAATTGAAGCAGGAGAACATCAGTTGATCAGTTCTTCTCCACTTGAGCTAAAAACACGGGTTTCCGTGCTGGCACTAATTAGGCGCTGGCCAAGGGTGCGCTAACACCCAAGACCAACTATCACAACAACCTACACCAGAGGTTACTATGACTACAGAGCATGATACACAAGCTTTACGCTTGTCCAAAACTAAAATCCATCAACGGCAGCTAAAAGTTAGGGAGTCTTACCATTCCTACCAACTGAGCCAGAACTGCCACCAACGCACACCCATCGGTGAGATTCACCTTAAAGGTCACTGGTTAATTCAGGCGGGATTTGAGATTGATTCGCCTGTGAAGGTCAGGGTTATGGAGGGATGTTTGGTATTGACTTGCGAACTCTAAAAACTAAAAAGCCCTAGGTTTTAAACTAGGGCTTTTTACAGATGAGTAATAACATCAAGCCTAGCGCTCATACTCAATGTTGCCAGTACTATCCATAATTAGCTTTTTATCCTTTAATTTTGATTTTTCAAAGTTTGATGGGTATAACCATGCTTGCAATTCATATAAAACCTGCAAGTCATCTTGAGGGAATCTTATTGAATCTTCCCCATCTACCTCATACTCTTCAATAAACTGGTCACTGGTTTTTAGAATTTCTCGTTTACCATACACCGTATCGGTTTTTACCACATAAAATTCAGCTCTAGACTTTACATCTGCCCACTCTTTCCCATCAACCTTCACAACCCAAAATTCATAGATAAAATTTTGGTGCTTTTTCCTATAGAAGTTAATGACCTCGTGATTAATACCTCTTGCTTTAATCCAAAACCCATCAATATAGCGCTCTGATTCTATCCAAGGATCTACCCATATCTGAACCCCCCATTCGTCAACGAGTTTACGATGAAGGCCATTTTTCCCAGATTTTTTAAACGTATAAAGCCCTTCCTCAATAAGCCAAACCGACGCTACGTTTAAATTTTTAATCATTTTATTTCTATAAAACTCATCATCCACAGAGCCACCATTCCCACATGCAGAATTAAACAAAGCAAACAGGAAAAAAACATAAAATATTGATTTCCTCATAAATTAATTACCCCATTTGAAGTAC
>JAESQG010000564.1 GCA_016765265.1 Pseudomonadales bacterium
AACCACGATGGGTACCCGCCAATTTGTTAACGCTTCGAAAACTAATATCCCAATGAAAGCGAAAATCATTCCATTCAGATTAAAATACAATGCACACAGAAGGTACACGCCTTGGATTATTCGATAATCTCTTTCATTCATTTGGAGGCCCTAAAATTCAATCAACGCCACAAATATTATTCAGTATTGATAGTTCATTATCGTCCCATATCTTGTTTATATTTAGGATACCGCAGCTACTTAACATGCAAATCACCGATGACGATTTGCATATAATCTAATTGTTGACAAGAAGACGAAAGAAGGAAGGTAGTCGCAGGGGAGGGGGGTAGTAGAGGGAAGTGGGGAGGATACTGGCTCGAACACTCAGCAGGAGAGCACAATGACTATCCTACTAATGCTTCACTGTAGCGTCACGGGAGGTTAATTAATGAAACCCAAACTCAAGATTAAGACGACCATGGGTAATATCGGCATTTTTTAATAGGCTTCTTTCCAATGTATGGTTCAGGTCTTTCTCACTAACCGTCAGTAAATGTACCAACGGCAAAGAATTTTGAACCAAAGTATCAACGATAGTCTCGAGTTCCGCTAGAACATTATTTTCTATGTCGGGAAATACCAGCTCTTGTAATCGAGGCTTATCAAGGTATAAATTTCCTGATGTCGATTTATAACTCAACCCCACCAAAAATTTTGCGTGGCCAGGATATTTTTTTCCACCCGTTACCTTCGCTTCAAGCGGTATAAGTAACACAATTTCTTTATTTTTAGATGTTAATTGAACTTTTGGCTTAAGTAACGATATGCGCGCATTTGCGGCATATTCACGTAAAGGGAAATAATTTTTGAGGACATTTTGCAATTGAGTTTCACTCAGAGCCGTCAAAAACCCCGCGTGCCCAGTATCCGCAAGGGTATTCATAGAAAAGGTAGACAGATACAATACAAATACTGTGCAACTTATTATTCTACACATCAGTGACAACTCCATATTCTGTAAAAAAATTCAATAACATCATCATGATTCCTCAAAGATAAGTTAACTTTATTTGATAGCTTAACTTTTTTATCCATCAGTTGACAAAAAGATGAGCACTTATCTTCAATATTAGATTTAGAAAAGGCACCATAATTTAAGTATTCCACCACGTCGGTTACAGCTGCAGGTGAAAAATATATATCATATTTCCCGGCAACAATATCCTTTTTGTCTTCTTCTAACAAGGTAACTTTGTCTTTACTTTGTAAAATTAAATCTTGATATTTTTTTTCATCCCAACATTCTCCTGATAAAGAATGTTTATCTGCAAGTCCGTTTGAAGCATAAACAGAAAAATCAAAATTAAAATTGGTAGATTCAAACCAATTCTTTTGACCAAACGAATTTACCTGACCTCTATAAATTTTTCCTCCAGCATATATACCGACCAAATCAATATTGCCAATATCTCCTACAATTTTTTTAACCGTTTCATCTCGATTTATTAAGTTACCCTCATAAACATTTTCTGTATTGTTAATTTCTTCTGGCCATATTGAAAAAGGGTTTACAGGGATAAAGCCAATCATAGAAACCATTTCTCTCAACGCTTGCTTTATATTTTTAACATCCGTTTCAAGATGATTTGTTAAACGTCTAGATTTTGATAGCTCTTTTTGATCTTTACCAAGCAATATTGATACACTCGCATCTTTGACTATTCCCGATTGCCTAACTTTTCCTTTTGAGAAACGAATAAATTGAGAATCTTCAGCAGTAAGAAAAAATGAACTTTTGAATGAATCATCAATATCTTTACTTACCAATTCGCATAATTGAAAAAAATAATCTTTCATCCATTACCTCCAAAGACCTCAATGTCTTTAAAATGAGCGACCGGAGATGCATGCCCTACACGAATAACTTGATTTGGCTCACCTTTTCCACAATTCAATAAACCATAAACTTCAAAAGTAGACTCATCACCCAAACCGGTTAGATTGTTCCAAAACTTATTTGTCACCCCTCGATAACCTGGATTTTTCACAACTTTTGTCAATTTGCCATTTTCAATTAACTGGCCGTATTCACATACAAATTGAAACGAGTTTCTGCGGTCATCAATAGACCAAGATCTATTTGTTTTCATAAGAATTCCATTTTCAATTCCACTAATTATTTCGTCCAAAGATTGATCACCTATATCTAAATTTAAATTTGACATTCGATCAATTGGCTGTCGATTCCACGAACAACTACGAGAAGTAGCAACTCCTTTTAATTGAGATCTAGAAGCAGAATCAAATCCACCCAATCCATTTATTAATTTTCCTTCTTTAATAAGATACGTTTTTTGGGCAACTGCCCCATCGTCATCAAATTTGAATGATGATATTTGCTCTGGTATTGTTGGGTCAAATGAAACATTCATTAAAGAGGAACCGTACTGAAGTTCACCAAAATCATTTAATTTTACAAATGACGAGCCCGCATAATTTCTTTCATCTCCTAAAATCCTATCTATTTCCAATGGATGACCAATCGATTCATGGATTTGCAACATCATCTGATCAGGCAATAAAACAATATCATAATTTCCTTTAGGACAATCTTCAGCAATTAAAAGCTCATTAGCTTCCACAATTAATTCTTTCGCCATATCATCAAAGGGGAACAAATCAAAAACTTCTAATCCATTTTGCAAACCATTTGTAAATGATCTTTTTTGAGCTTCACGCCCTTCAGTAAAAACAGTAACATTAAAAGCAACATTAGAATTTATCAAAGTTTGATCAATCAATCCACCATTGCTAGAAAATATTTCGGTATGCACATCAATGTATTTATAAGAGCATTCGGTATTAATGACATTGGCACCCTTTAAGGAATCAGAAATACAATTAAGTTTATCTAAACAATATTCAAAACTATTATCTTGCCATGTTTTTGCATTACGAGTAGTATATTCGCCACTAACAATAGGGTTCCCTAAAAGCGTATCTGAGTCGACTAAATTATGCTCTCCGACACTATCTGCCATGTTAAGAGCATTTAAAAAAGCTTCTTCCAGAACGTCATATTCACTAGATGGGACAGCGGCATAACCGCTACAACTTTTATTAATGACGCTAATCATAACACCCATAGTATCGTCATCACCACAATATTCTAAATTACCATTTTTCATGTATATCGAATATGATTTTTGGCAAGTTCTGCGTATAGAAACTCGATCACATTTGTCAGACCATTTTTTTAGTAATTCATTAAAACTCATAAGAATCCTTATTTCAAAAAGAATTTATTAAAACAATATCGAATAAGACAATTTAATTATTTGGAACATGTTCAATACAATAGCAGATTAAATCGCCCTCAACTTCTTTATACCTGAATTCTAATTCAGGATCCGTCAATTCGGTCCGACTACAATTTATACATTGATGTCGACCTTTCCCTTCAACAACTTTTACCATATTTGAGAACTCACTTCTTTTCCTTTTTTGTTTTAATTTCAAGAGAAGATCGTTTCCAAAAAATACAAAAAATGGCAACATCGCTGATATAGCTTGCAATCTCAAAACCATTACAGCGTCCTTATTAACCAGCTCTCCTGGATAATTTGATAACATTCCTTCAGCAAAGAATATCACGTACCATAACAATAACCACGTGAGGAGACCTAACCATTTCACCTTAATAGGAAATAAAAGCAAAAGATGAAAAACAAAGTTTGGTGTCACATAGGCAAAGGCAATAAACAGTGAAGCTGAAAAAAAAACCTCACTATAAACAGGAATATTTGGAATTGCAAAACATGTTCCCACAATTACAACATATGAAAGAAAAACATAAAATGTGAATTTAAAACTACCCCAAGATTCTTCTAAATGTTTAGAAACTAAAAACGTAATATATAAGGCAAATAAAACAAGAATTGGATTTGCCATTGGTGGGATAAATGGATATAGGATTAAAGGAATAATCCCAATAACTTCTCCACTCATTACGTTACGACCTGCTAAAATCAAAAAATCAGGATTAATAATTTCAGTAATTAATGCAATATAGAAAAATGCTTGACCAGCAACTATATATACAGGTAAATTCTTAATCTGAAGAAATCGAAATCTCTTCTCTAATTTATCAATGAATTTTGGAGTCATATTATTTCAAAAAATTCAAGTCATTTTAAGTGCCTATCTCCTATTGTCAAAATATCATTTTGAGATTCCTAGAAAAGAAAATCGATTAATTATGTTTTCAAATATAGGTAAAAAAGAATATGGATAAAGGAGTAAACCGGGCATGGCCAGTGAAATAATTGCAATAAACAAATTACACTTAAGAATACCAAAATTCTTATTCGACTTATAATTGCTTTGAATA
>JAESQG010000565.1 GCA_016765265.1 Pseudomonadales bacterium
GAGATCGGTACTGTATGAGTCGAAAAAATCACGGACGTGTTTTTCTAGCTCGTTAGTCACGACATATTCGTCAAGCTCTTGGTAGACAGCGGCATCGTCGTCCTGATCTGCTTTTACGACCCCGTTGATTGGGCGATCCAGCGGTTTTAAAAATAAGTCTTTAATTATCATGTTTGCTCATTTCCCTAATGTCTTTGCGTGATGGCTTGCGTTATGGCACCAGCTTAAATGCACGGTAGTAGTTGTTACTGGGGATTTTCCCAAACAGACTCATGGCTTGTCCGTCATAATGGCCAGGATAAAACAGCACCACGGGTTTGTGCCCTAGTAAGGAGTGCAAACTGTTGAGTAAGTTATGCGCTCGCAGCAAAGGCCACACGGAGCCAACTCCTGTAATGAAAATAATGTCCCGGTCGGCCGCCTGGGCGCTCTTAACAAGATATGGAGCAAATTTATCCATATGCAAAGGTCCTTTAAGCGCTTTCAGCAGTGCTTCATCCCCTTTTTTTGCTTGCATCTGGACGGCTTTTTCAATCAGGTTACGGTCACCTAAATAGTCCACCAGGCTTTGTAATAAGTTGATGTTGACGACATTGAGGTGGCTGTGCTTTTTACGGAGCATCTCTTCCAGAAAACAGATGTATTCTCGTACCTCAATTTCTGCTTCAGGCACGTAGTCGAAAATCTAGAATCCAATTGTAACCTTACGGCACGCCCCCTGACATTTTAATTCCTGAGCGAGTTCAATAAGAGCTCCATTATTTAAAACAGGAATTACCCTATGGACACCACACTAGAGCAGGTCGGGCTAGCCTTTGATCACTGGCGAGCGACTCGGGCGAAACGAAGACCAATACCCGATGAGCTTATTGCCCAAACCCTAGCGCTACCCAACAAATATAATAAAACCGATATTACTCGTCGCCTCGCTATTAACCATGGAACGCTACAACGTTGGCTAAAGCAAGACTCAACGCAAGAGAGCTTTGTTACAGTGGGGGCCCTCACTGTTGAGCCGAATCCTCTTCTTAATAGTAAATCATTTGAAGCCTCGATCCGGTTTTCAAGTGGCACCCAATTGATGCTGTCAGGTTCTGAATCGCAGGTGGCTACCTTCGTCATTGCTCTGCAACAACGAGGTGAACTGTGATACATCTCACCGAAAAAACCGAGATATTCATCGCCACTAATCCAGTGGATTTTCGCAAACAGATCGATGGTCTAGTGTCCCTTTGCACTGAGCACTTGCATAAAAACACTCGCAACGGCGCGCTCTACGTCTTCATTAACCGGGCCAACACCATGATTCGCATTTTGCATCACGACGGCTCGGGCTATTGGTTGGCGACAAAGCGCCTTAGCCAAGGCCGCTATCAGGGGTGGCCCAAGTCTAAAGCCCCGATTTCCTCGGCAGCGGCGTCCCAACTAAGGTTTTTAATTAAATCAAACACTTGCCAATCCCTAAAGGTTTGATTAGATTACGCACTCGGCTATAAAGGGGGATGGTTGAATGATGGTTGAAGACATTGACTATCAAGCACTGCAAGAACTGATCGTTCGTGTGGAGCATGCGATTGAACATGACTTGGCGCTTGAGGCCGATGATTTACGCCTGTTGCTCAGCGCCATTCATACCTTAATGGCTGTTCAATCGCGACTGGAAGACAAAGACATCACCCTCAATAAATTACGCAAACTCTTGGGGATGATTAAAAGTTCAGAGAAGCGCGAGTCCTCCGGCAGTCATGACAAAAGAAAACCCGCATTAACGTCCAAAAAGAAACCGAAATCAAGACAAAAACTCAAGCCAATAAAAACCGTACAGTACAATCTAGTGGATACCGTCAAAGGGGATACATGCCCTGAGTGTCCTTCTGGAAAACTGAGCAAGAAGCCTCCCAGTGTTTTATTGCGTATTTCAGGCAGTGCACCCCTTGAAGCGGTTAAACATATTGCGCAACAGCTCAAATGCAATTTATGCAACCATGTCGTAACAGCTCCTTTACCCGAAGTCGTTTTACAAGATGGCGATGCCCAGCAGCAATATGGCTACAGTGCTCGCTCAGTGATGTCGATACACAAACATTTCAGCGGCATCCCCTATTATCATCAGGCGACCCTCAATGAGTTGTTTGGTTGCCCTGTCACGGCTTCTACCATTTTTGATCAATGCGAATATGTAGCCAATGAGATATTGCCCATTTTTTATGAAATGAAACGCAAGGCGGCGAATGCCAACTTAATCTACATCGATGACACCAACAACCGGATACTGGATCAAAAACCGGAACAACGACCCAAGCGAAATGGCAAAGGCACACAACTGCGCAGTGGCATTTATACCAGTGGCCTTATAGCCGTTACCCAAACCGGTGAAAAACTCTACCTCTATAACACCAACCTGGGTCATGCCGGTGAGCACCTGGATGACATTTTGCGACTTCGAGAAACGGCTTTGCCACCGCCGATCATCATGAGCGATGCACTGAGCCGCAATCTACCCACCGTTGTCGACAATGCCATTATTGCGCTGTGCAACGCCCATGCACGGCGACAATTTGTGGATGTTGAAGTGCACCATCCACACAAAGTGGGATTGATTCTGGATCTCTATGGCCAAATATGGCGCCATGATCATGAGTGCGAAGACTTGGGCCTCGATGAGGGGCAACGCCTGGCTTACCATAAAGAGCATTCGTTACCCGTTCTGGAAAAGCTGGGGGCAGAGTGTACCTCAACCCTCGCACTACCCGAATGTGAAGAGCACAGTGGATTCGGTAAGGCTTGTAAATACTTTTTAAAACACGCCGAAGGTCTCACGCAGTTTTGTAAGGTCTCTGGTGCACCCATCGATAACAATCTAATGGAAGAAGGCCTGAAGACGGCAATTCGCTCAAGAAAAACGAGCCATTTTTATAAAACACAAACGGGGGCCGATGTGGCAAACGTACTCACTAGCGTTATCGTCACCGCCTATCGTAATGATATTAATCCCTATCACTATCTTAATTGTCTTCAACGCAACGCTCGATCGGTTAAAGCTGATCCCGCATCGTGGCTTCCTTGGTCGGTCTCAATGCATAGCCCAGAATTGCTTGATTCCAGTTAATCGCTTGTGATCAACAAAAAATAGGCATTAAATGATCAGGTCATGGCTGCTCAATAATATTCATCGCCATGGCGATGCTGTGAGTTGCTCGGGATCATAGATTGTTTGGCCTATCTCAAAGAGCAGTTTAAGGTCGGTTCAATTCAACTGACATTTAACGGCGTTATTCGTATTTAATTCGCTAAACCAAGTGATTTTTGATCTCTCGTAAGGTTACCTTCCTGTTTTGACGTACTGCTTAATAAGACGAGTGATTTGCTGGCGGGAATAGCCACTGATCTTTATGAGATAGCGTATCACAATCCCTTTCTCGCTCTTGTGAAGTGACATATAGCCGAATTGAACTAGCGTGGACTGTATCCACCGATAGCGCTCATCTTTGTTGCTACAGACCTCGTAGGCACAAACCTGAGAACCGTTTAAAAAAGACTCTAATTGTTTAATAGTGGTTAGCTGATCTAACTTCATGATGGTTTTCATCTCCCCATCATGGTGTCAAATCCTACTATTTCAGACTCATTTCATATTGGACAAGGCTCCTTAAAATCAAGAGGGCTTTGCGCCTCCTTGATGGTCGTGCTAGGCACGGTTTTCAAATAAATAAGCGTGGTACGAATGTCGCTGTGCCCCAGCAATACCTGAATGGTATGAATGTCGTAATTAGCCTGCAGTAAATGACTCGCAAAGCTGTGTCGGAAAGTGTGAGCGGTGGCTCTTTTGATTAACTTCGATTTCTTGACTGACTTTTTAATGGCTTTTTGCAGGTGGCTGTCATGCAAATGATAACGTTTATAAGCGTTGCTATCCGCCACGAAAGTCAAAATTTTTGCGGGGAAAAACCATTGCCAACTTACCTCCTTTGCAGCATTAGGGTATTTGTTGCCCAATGCGTCAGGCATAAACACGCCGCCGTAGTTATTGTCAATATCCTGATGATGTAGTTCGATGGCGCGTTCGATTTGTCGTTGTAATTCGTGCTTGATGGACATTGGTAAAGGGACTGTGCGGCCTTTGTTTCCCTTGCCATTGCGAACTGTGAGTAGGTTTGCGTCGAAGTTGAAATCTTGCAACCGTAAATTGAGGCATTCCGAGAGTCGTAAGCCGCAACCGTATAATAATTTCGTCGCTAAATCGTAAGGCTCCGGTAGATTGGCGATTACTCGATCGACTTCGGCCCGTGACAAAACCACCGGTATATACTCGGACTTTTTGGCGCGAGCGACGCCTTTAATGGTACCAAACTCAATATCGAGTACATTCTTATATAAAAAAAGTAATGCATTAAACGCTTGGTTTTGTGTTGATGCAGCTACGGATTTCTCGATGACCAAAAAACTTAAAAAATCTTTTGCATCCTGTTGTTTCAACGCGGTAGGATCTTTGCTTTTTA
>JAESQG010000566.1 GCA_016765265.1 Pseudomonadales bacterium
AGGCTCAAATGCCGTGGTCGTCAAAGGTGTCGAAGCTGGTGCCACTGTGGTGGGGGTGCCGGGCCGGGTTGTTTCACCCAAAAAAACAACGAGCAGTGAAGAACAGCAACGGGCGGAAACGGCTAAAAAGCTTGGGTTTGATGCCTACGGAGCCACGAGTGATGCCCCGGACCCCGTGGCTAATGCCATTAACAGTCTACTGGATCACGTGCATGTTATGGATGGCAAAATGGCCTCCATGTGCGAGGCAATCAAACGGCTTGATGTAGAATTTAACGATGAAAAACTCCCGAACCTGGAGAATTGCAGCATCAACCCCAGTGATGCCCCGCCGCAGGCTTCTTCCTCGTCAACCGGTGAAAATCAGGAAACTGAACGCTGAATTTGGTCGGTGCCAGAGACGGCTAATCACGAGCAAAGTAACCGTAGGCTGAATGAAATCAAGGTGTGCAGCCCATTTTTAGGCTGGAATGATGGTATTGCAACTATTACTTGACTAAACTTGTCGGATATAGATAATAGTACTTGACTAAATTTGTCGGATATAGATAATAGCAGATCAAATTGATCGGGTATTAGGGTGCGCAATTATTTTTCACCCTACATTTTTCACCCTAAATAGATCAACAGGGAGAGCCTGGGAGAGACTGCTTGGGATTACATAGAATCCGGGTGGGTTTGACCAGAAAACGTAGCTTCGGTAGGCTTCCGTTTAATTCCCGCGCTTTTAGTAAGCTTTAAGCGTTGATTGGTGGGCGGAGAGAGATCCGCCCCAACGTATGTAACCACTGAGGTGAAATTATGAGATTGACGACCAAAGGCCGCTATGCCGTCACTGCAATGCTTGATCTGGCATTAAATGCTCAGGAACGGCCGATTACTCTGGCAGACATCTCCCAGCGCCAGGGAATTTCTCTTTCCTATCTTGAGCAATTGTTTTCGCGCTTGCGCAAGCAAGGACTGGTGTCGAGCGCACGTGGCCCAGGGGGCGGATACCGCCTCAGTCGCGCTGCGAATGACATTAACATCGCTCAGATAATCGAAGCGGTTGACGAAAAAGTGTCAGTAACTCGTTGCGGCGGCAAGGGTGATTGTCAAAATGGCGAATCTTGTTTAACCCATAAATTATGGTGCTCGTTAAGCGACCAGATTCACGGGTTTTTAGACAGCATTTCACTCGGAAGTCTGGTTGAAGAGGAATATGTAAAAGTTGTCGCCGAGCGTCAGCTGAATGATACTCAGGAAGCGAATAGCCAGCCTGAAACAACGTTGCAGACCGCGACGAGCATGTAATTTTCGGGTAGCGAAGCGCACATAGTGCGTGCCGCTAATCAGACCCGAACGGGTGCAAATACGTGACTTCATTCGACCACATATATCTCGACAACAATGCATCCACGCCGATAGATGAGCGTGTTTTAGAGACCATGCTGCCGTACCTGCGAGGGCAATATGGAAATCCTTCCAGTGTGTATCAGCTTGGGCGCATGGCACGGGCTGCCATCGACGTTGCGCGAGAACAAGTTGCCACATTGGTTAACGCACACCCCTCGCAAGTGGTATTTACCAGCGGGGGTACTGAGGCTAATAATTTAGCATTGAAAGGTGCCGCGGGAAGATTGCTCCCAGGCAGTCTGGCAATCAGTGCCGTTGAACATGGATCAGTACGTGCTCCGGCGCAGGCTTTACGAAAACAAGGCTGGGTACTGAGTGAAGTTGGCGTTGATACCCAAGGGCGCCTCGATATGATGCAACTCAATGAGGTGATTTCCAGTCATCACATGAGTACCGCCAGCACTGGCGTACCCGGTAAGAGCATGTCTGGCAAGAAAAAGCCTGGCAAGATCGTAGCGGTAATGTTGGCTAACAATGAAACCGGCGTCATTCATAATGTCGTTGAGGTCGCGGAACTGGCCCGAGAAAATGGCGCACTGTTATTTGTCGACGCCGTACAGGCTGCCGGTAAAATACCCGTCGATTTCAAGGTAACAGGCGCACAGATGATGAGCTTGTCGGCGCATAAAATGTATGGTCCCAAGGGGGCTGGTGCTCTGATCGTCGACAAATCGACTGATATGGAGCCTTTGCTTCATGGCGGTGGGCACGAAAAAGGTCGGCGCACGGGAACTGAAAATGTCGCCGCCTTTGTCGGGTTTGGCAAGGCCGCAGAACTGGCAATGGCTGAAATGGAATTGCGACACCAGCGTGTTCAGCCATTACGTGAACATCTCGAACAACGTGTGATGGCAGAAATGCCGGAAGTGAAGATATTTGCTCAAGAGGCAGAACGATTGCCCAACACCAGTTTTTTCGCGGTACCGGGTGTGGATGGAGAGACGCTGTTAATGAGTCTCGATCAGGCGGGTTTGGCCGTATCCAGTGGCTCCGCTTGTAGTACCGGTGAAACAGACCCCAGCCATGTGTTAATGGCGATGGGCGTGGATAAAGCACTGGCGCGAGGAGCCATTCGCGTAAGTTTGGGAAAAGATTCACAACGCAATGAAATAGATCGTTTTGTGGATTGTCTTAAACAGCAGGTACAGGCATTACAACGCTTTGCTGCCGTTGCGTACGCGTAGGTTAGTGTTTGCGGCTGTAGGGCATCAATCGCGTATATGCCGTTTATAAGCTGTATTAATAGAGAGTTGTTAATAAGTTTTATAGCGCTTTGACAGTAATTATGAAACATAAGTTTTGATTCGAGCTAATTCTGGGCATTAGGTTTCATAACGAAAGCTTCAGCTAATAAGGGTTATGCAAGATTGTTTTTGAAATTGTGTATTGAAATTGTTTTAGAGAAAGGTAACAACAAATGACAATCAGTAATGAACGCCCCATCTACATGGATTATGCGGCAACAACGCCAATGGATCCCCGCGTCGCGGAAAAAATGATGCAGTTTTTGACCCCGGACGGCGAGTACGGCAATCCGGCTTCGCGTTCGCATTCCTATGGCTGGAATGCAGAATCGGCTGTTGAAGAGGCACGCAAGCACGTTGCCAGTCTGGTGAATGCCAATCCCAAGGAAATTATCTGGACCTCGGGTGCGACGGAGTCTGACAATCTTGCTATCAAGGGTGTGGCGCATTTCTATAACTCTTTCGTGAGATATTTTTCTAGTGATAAAAATATTCACAAACCTTTGACTATCACTTTGACTAAATCTATTCGTATTCATAGCTACTCCAATCTATTCTTAAATTATAAAACACAAGAAACGGCAGGTCTATACATTTCAAATTCTTCTTCTGTCCAAGAAGAATCTTTCCCTTTTAAGAACGCCATAACTTTATTTTGAGCCGCTTCACCATAAAAATTTCTAGCAAATCTTGGAATTTTTGAATCTCCATTATTTTTATTATCTCTAAACTTTTTAACTTGATTTGATAAATATTTTAGCGAAGTCGATAACAAAATCCCCGGACTACCATTAACTCTTTCGCAAGGTTTGGCTTCACCAATTTGCTGAAAACAAAATAGTTTAGTATAAAATTTTAAATGTCTTGGGTGCACTTCTACAAGAAAGTCCGTTTGCTTCATATTGTGAAAAGCATGGATGAAAATAAAATGAAACATTCTCAACAAAATAGTCTTTGATGTTCTATATTCCGGTGCTATTGCTAGACGAGTAATCTCCGCTAATCGACGATTCATTTTTCTTAATGAAAATAATTCCTCATTAAAAATTTGATCACATGGTAGCCCGTCACCAGCTTCAAAATTTAAAGTTACAGTGCCAACGGCTTTTCCTTCTTTGGTTTCTACCAATAATGTAAAAACGTTTTTACCACCATCAAAACTATTTACACAAACTTTATCTTCATTATGAATATATCCTGATTCGTTGTACACTTTGTAACCCAATTCATAGGCCTTTCGTCTAGAATCAATGTCCGTAGCGACAATAAAATTAAAATCTTCTTCATCATTTAAGTCAACTTTTAGCACAGGTTTTTTAGCAGTAGCGCTAATTATTTTTATGACTTGTGAAACAGCTGAAATTCTTCTTTTTTTATTTGAAGCAATCATTTTATTTCTCCTGTGATAATAAACATATTGAGTATAAAGCATTTAGTATGCCGAATATTCACTATTTCATAAATACAGTATTTTCAATGGGTTAGAATATTACAGAGAAAAGATGGATAATTATTTTGACTTCAGTCGTTTAATTATTACTAATAATATCTCTATATTTTCTCTATTGATTATAGGCAATTATAATGGCTTCAAAAAATAAAACGTATCATCCATTGATTGCCGCTTTTATTGAAAAGCTACATTGGTGGGACACCTTAGAAAAAATAAAAAAAAAGCTAGACACAGATGTATATAATATTTTCAAGCTACATGAAGATCTTCACAAGACACCTCGTGAAAATATAGAGCAATTAGCAGAGAAATTCAAAAAGGCCATTCCACTCTTTAACAATTTTCTTAAAAAAAAATGTGACCCAGACCTTCAGTTTTTATCGCTACTCTATTGGTTTGAGGACTGCATGAAAGTTGGGACATTTATAGATGCAGATTTCGTAAAAAATCATTTAGAAAAAATTCTTAATAAAAATACTCCTGATGAATTGCAAAGTATTTTCTATGGACATACTGGAGTTTATTATCGGAAAAAAGGAAATGCCTCTAAAGGAAATGAATATTTATTAAAATGTGTTCAATGCCTGAAACCAGATAATCCAAGATTCATTCCCGTTTTAATTAATTATGGAAATATCACTAGCTATTTTGGTACGTATCCAAAAATTAAAAATGACATTGAGCTATATTTAAAAGATACAGACAAAGATTTTAAACATTGGGGTGATCTATTACTATTTTTTTATTCTATTGAAATGGGTCATTTAAAACAAGCATGGGATGCCTTAAAAAATGTTCCAGAAAATGCACCTGGAGTGCTATTTTATTATCATAAATTCAAAATTCATTCGTTTGCCATCGCTTTAAATAAAATGATTCAAAATTGGAATATCACTGATTTTTCAAAAGTTGAAAAACAGGAAATTGATGAATTCATTCGCGACAGGTATAATCCAGGGAGTTTCGATCGAGGGTATAATATAAAGATTGAAATATTAGATAATATCTATTCAGGTAATAGCGATGAAGTAATTAAATTGACTCAAGAGGATAAATTAAGAAACAGAGATCATTGGGAATCAAGTTGGTTTTATTGCTCTCAAATTAGAATTGAACTCATGGCGGGCAATATTGAATCAGCCGAAATATTATTAAAAAATCTCATTTCAATTGGATATGAATTTATATGGAACGACTGGTTTATGACACGAATTGAGCTAGCCAAAAAAAATATCGATGCTGCAAAATATTATTTTCAGAAATTATTAAAATCAGTACAAAAACATAATGCTGAAGATCGCTTTAACTTTGAGGTCAAAATAGCCCATGAAATAAAGGCAACCGATTTAATTCTATTATCAGACAATAAGAATTTAAAAATTAAAAAGCCCTCAAAGACCAAAATAAATTTAGATATTGACAGAATGCCGGCAATCATTGGAATAAGCAAACAGGTAATTAAATTAAAAGAATCAATATCAAAAGTTGCCCCGCATGACATCAATGTTTTAATTCTAGGAGAGACAGGTACAGGTAAAGAGGTAGTCGCAAAATCACTGCACAATTTAGGCCCAAGAAAAAAAGAACCATACATTGCAATCAACTGTGCCGCCATTTCAGAAACATTACTTGAATCTGAATTATTTGGCCATCAGAAAGGTGCTTTTACGGGGGCAACAGAATACCATAAAGGTGTTTTTGAACAAGCGGGTAAGGGTACCGTTTTTTTGGATGAAATTGGTGAGATCAGCTCCAACATTCAAAGTGCTTTATTAAGAGTTTTAGAAACTAAAGATATTAAGCCGATCGGATCATCTAAATCTTTAAAAATTAATTGTCGTATCATCGCTGCAACTAATGCCAATCTAGAGTTGAAAGTAAAAAATAACGAATTTCGAATGGATCTTCTGCATCGCCTTAACAGAGTAGTCGTACATACAAATCCACTAAGAAAAAAAATCGAAGACATCCCCCACTTAAGCCAATATTTCTTAAATCAAAATCCGAACTTCACAAAAGAAGCGAATCTAACCTTTGAGGCTATTGAAGCTTTAAAAAAATACCCGTGGCCAGGTAATGCTAGAGAACTTAAAAATGAAATGGAAAACCTTCGGATTTTCAATTATGAGACATCCCTTTATGATCTTCAAGATTTAGATCCAAAATTTCATGGCCGAGCGGAATCCACTGAAAAAGCAGAAGCCCTATCCCTTTCAAGTCTGCAAAGCTCCGAAAATAAACACGCGAAACCAACGGAGATAATTGATAGAGAACAAATCTTGGCAACTGAAGTTTTGTCAAACAATAAAATTTTCTTTCGAAGAATCGAAAAAATCAAAAAACTTTTTGATATTCATAACATATTAACACGAGCAGAATTAATAAAAATCATGGGAGTTTCTCACTTGACAGTAACAAAAGATTTGAAGCTATTAATTGAACAAGACTATATTAAAAAAGTCATGCCGAGTAAATCTCCACGTTCACATTATTTTGAAAAACTACCTTAGTCCTCAACATTAACTTTTTTCAAATTAAGTATCTATATGTAAAACCGCTACAACTCATTCTGTTGTAATATTGTTTCCATACAACATATATATAGAAACACCAAATTAGAAGACTAAACTTCTTTGAAAAGAATTCAATTTGAGAATATCTACCATGCATATCTTTAATACTAAATTTTTTATAGTAATTTCGGCACAAATATTTTTACTTTTCATATCTATTCATTCTGAAGATTGGCCAATGTGGAAAGGTACCTCCGGACGCGGTGGAGTAAACAATGAGACATTACCCAGTAAAATGAATTTGCTATGGACTCGTCAATTTCCAAAATCAAAACCAGCATGGGCTAATAACAAAAGCCAAGCAAAACTTCAGTTTGATGTATCCTTTCAACCAGTTGTTATGGGTAAAAGTATATTCGTACCTTCAAATGTTAATGATAGTGTAAGTGCATATGATACCGATAGCGGTAAGCAAAAATGGATTTTTTATTCTGATGGCCCTGTAAGATTTGCACCCGTGGCCAATGATAATAAAGTTTATTTTGTATCGGATGACGGTTACTTGTATTGCCTCAATGCAGAATCAGGAAAACTAATCTGGAAATATAATGGTGGACCTGAAAATAGGAAAATCCTTGGTCGTGATCGATTAATTTCTATCTGGCCAGCTCGTGGAGCACCAGTGCTAAAAAATAAAAAAATATTTTTTGCCGCCAGCATTTTCCCCTTTATGGGAACTTTCATTCATTGTGTGGATGCAAATTCAGGCAAAATGATTTGGAGAGATACAGGCAACGGACCTAAATATTTTACGCAACCTCATGGTGCTGGATCTTTTGCTGGTCTTTCTCCTCAGGGATACCTTGCTGCAGGTGATAAATATTTAATCGTACCCGGAGGAAAATCTTTACCGGCTGTATATGACATTGAAACGGGGAAATTCTTATACTATTATTTGAACAGTAAGAAAGGCGGTTACAGTGTTCAAGCAGGTAAAAACTTTTATTTTACCGGTGGTTATGCCAATCAAATTAACAAAACAGAAAAAGGCTTTTCTATCATCAATGGTATATACGCCACTTACGGAAACACCTTAATTTCAGACAAGGCCATGTATCTTTTACATAATAGTATAATTACGGCTTACCGATTCAAGCCAGAATTTGAAATGAAGGTATATAAAAAAAATAGAAAAAAAGCTTATCTTACCATGCCAGTTTTGGGCGAATTCACAATTCCTTCGCCAAAAAGTGCTGTCAGGATCAAAGCCGGGAATCAAATTATTCTATATGAGCGTTACAAAAAACATCTTTACGCTGTTAAGCTACCAAATGAAGAAACACTATTAAAAGCAAAAGCCGGGGAATCTGTAAAACAAAACTTACCCACTATTTGGACTATCCCGACAGGAAAAAGCCCATGGTCTGTTATTGCTGCAGATAAAAAAGTTTTTGTGGTTACACACGAAGGACTATTATCTTGTTATGGTGCAAGCACACAAGAGGTCCAAAAACATAACATTGCCTTAACTCCATTACCAGACACTTCAAACTCGGTTGCTAAATCATTGTTAGAAGTTTTAAAAGAATTGAAAATTAAAGACGGCTATTGTGTTTTAGCAGGCTTAGGAAATGATAAATTAGCTGAAACGCTAATTAACAAAACAAACCTTTCTATAATTGCTGTCGATTCAGATAAATCAAAAATAAATTCATTAAGACATTCAACTGATCAAGCTGGCTTTTATGGCAATAGAATGTCAGTACATGAAGGCGATCCCCTTTCATATCCACTCCCACCCTATTTCGCAAACATAATAATTATAACAAATTTAAGCAAACGTTTTTTATATAGTAAATCTAACTTAAAAACTTTATTTAATTCACTACGTCCTTATGGTGGCACAGCTTTCTTTAAAGTATCTCCATCAGATATTGATAAAGTTAAAGCTCTATCTACAAAAGCAGGTCTTATTAATGCTGAAATAAAAGCTTCAAATGGATGGATGCTCTTAATTCGTAAGGGCGCACTTCCTGATTCTGCAGAATGGTCCCACCAGTATGCCGATTCATCAAATAGTATATTTGGCAAAGATAAACTTGTCAAACTACCCCTAGGATTATTATGGTTTGGCGGTCCTCCAAATACAAATGTTCTACCAAGACATGGTCATGGTCCATCCCCTCAAGTGGCAGGCGGCAGAGTTATTATAGAAGGTCAGAATATGTTAAGGGCTGTTGATGCTTACACAGGCAGGTTACTTTGGGAACTTAAGTTAAAAAATCTAGGATATTATTATCGACATACGGGCCATCATCCTGGTGCTAATGAAATTGGAGGAAATTACGTATCATTACAAGACACTATATATGTTGCTTATGGGAAAGATCTTTTATTTTTAGAAGCAGCTACAGGCAATTTGTTAAAAAAAATAAATTACAAAGAAAATGATAGCGACAAAGAATCTAAAACATGGGGTCATATTTCTGTTCACAAAAATTATTTAATTACAACAACCTCACCAATTACATTTAAAATACAAAAAGATAAAACAGCTATAATAAATAAAAATGCAAAGTATTCTTCTGGAAGTGAACAAATAATAGTACTTAATCGCAAGACGGGAAAAATACTCTGGAAACGAAAAGCCAAATTCAATTTTAGGCACAATGCCATATGCAGTGGCGATGGTGTCTTATTTTGCATTGACTCTTTCTCAAAAAGTAAATTTAATTATTTAAGAAACCAAGAAGAGAAAATCGGAAAACTATTAGCACTTGATATCAAAACTGGGAAAGAAATTTGGTCCAGTAATGAAAATATAACAGGAACCTTTTTAAATTATTCTGATAAACACAAAGTCCTTCTCCAGGCCGGTAGCTCCAACCGAGACAGGGCCAGAGATGAGACAAAAACAGGCATGATAGTTTATCAAGCTAAAGATGGAAAAGTAGTCTGGCAAAATTTAAAAATAAAATACGGAGGCCCATTAATTATCCGACACAAAGAAATCATTACCAATGGTGGTGGTGGCACAGGAATTGATTTACTTTCAGGCAAAGCCACAAGTTTTAAGTGGAAACGAAACTACGGATGCAACACCGCTATTAGTTCAGAACACCTACTGACCTTTCGATCAGGGGCAGCAGGTTTTTATGATTTAACTAATAGAGGCGGAACAGGAAACTTCGGTGGTTTTAAATCCAGTTGTACATCAAATCTTATTCCAGCTGATGGAATACTAAATGCTCCCGATTATACCAGATCTTGTTCATGTGCTTATCAGCTCACTGTCTCCTGTGCTTTGGTCCATATGCCTGATGTAGAGTACTGGACATTTAAAGCTGATGCTACTCCTGGAAAATGGGGATTCAATATTGCTGCATTAGGAGATAGGAAAGTCCCCAATGGTTCTTTGTGGCGAAAATTTGACATTTTAAAAAACAGAAAATATATACGATCAACTTCTGGCAAATTAACACCGTTCAGAGTTCATTCAGGCTACGTTAAAGGAGAAAAGTTTAAATGGGTTGCTTCCTCTGGAGTAAAAGGTTTAACTGATTTAAACATCAATGTTAAGGGAGCTACCAAAGGTACCGTTAGGCTAATTTTCATGGAACCAGACAAACTCAAAATAGGAGATAGAATCTTTGATATATCATTGCAGGGAAAAGAGTTAATTAAAGGGCTTGATATAATCAAAGAATCTGGAGGACAAAATCATGTCCTGATCAAAGAATTTAAAGATATCGAATTAAACAATTCATTAAAAATTATATTTAAAGCATCCACAAAGAACCCACCTATTCTCAGCGGAATAGAAATTATCAAAACAAATTAGGCAACAGTCGTAGGTTGGGCTGCAGACTATTTTCAATCGCCAGAATCGATTAAACCTACCGTGTCAATTCCCAGTAGTTGATTATCTAGCCACTGCATTACACTTGGCCACAATTTCTGTGTCCAATCGTTTTGAGGATTATAAAAAAATCCATGGCCAGAATTGGGGCTAGGTATAAAAGTGACTGGTCTCTCATTTTTCATTAATGCGTTAGCAAGAATTAAGGATTGATCATAAGGAACCGTTTCATCAAAAGGATCGTGCACAATATACATAGGTGAAGAATTTTTATCAACATGCAATGCTGGAGAAGCTTGGACATATACTTCTTCAATTTCTTCAATGGTACCACCTAAGAAATGAGCTCTTTTATTTTTTGTTTTTTCATAATTATTTTCTAGATAAACAAAATCATGAACTCCATGAACATCAACCACACAATTAACTTTAGCAGAGACCCCATCATGCTCTTGGCCAAATACACCTAGGCAAGCAACTAGATGCCCTCCGGCAGAACTGCCGATGGCACCAATCTTATCAACACTGATTTTAAAGCGATCTGCATTTTTACGAAACCAAACAACAGCTGACTGACAATCGATTAAAGCAGCAGGAAACACAGCCACTTGGGATAGTCGATAGCTAATTGTACAAGCAACATAACCGTGTAAAGCAAGACGATGAGCATGCCATAAAAATTGATTTCGATCGCCAGCATTCCAGCCCCCGCCATGCACTAAGATGATACCGGCGCCATTTTGTTTTTTTTCACTAGGTAGGAATACATCTGCAGTAAGTTCTGTTTCGCCATAAATGGCAAAGACCTCGGAAAGATCGGGGTCAGGAAACTCTTTTTCGTAATATGTCATTTATAACTTTCTTCAGTAATACAATGAAAAATAAACACAAAGCATGCTTTGTCTCTACAAAAATATATTGATAGATGATTCTCTCAAATATAATATGATTTCCAATAAATAACTTAAAGAAAAACGGCAATGACAAAGTTCATCTATATTTCAGATACTCATTTTGGTGCCAATCCTATGAATTATCATCAACAGGAAGGTTATCCAGAAAAGCTTCCAGAAATTATTTTAAAATTAAATGAATTCATCAAAAACAGAGACGATATAGATTTTGTTCTTCATGGTGGGGATATGATTGATAGTGTTTCTGAACAAACCATTTCAATGGCAAGCAAGTATTTTAAATTTGATGTTCCTATTTACCTTTGTCTTGGCAATCATGATTTAACCGAATTGAATTCGTTGGATCTTTGGCTCAAAATTGCTCCTCAATATTTTAACGATACAAATAAACCTATCTTCACTATTACAACAAAAGATTGCCTCATCCATGTCATCCCTAATCACTGGGAGGAAATCCCTTATTACTGGAGTGAAACTCAAGAGGCCTATTTATCGGAAGAACAAATTAATAATCTTTCACACGAACTAAACAAATCAACCGATTTTCCTCATATCGTTTTAACACATAGTCCCATTTTTGGCTTACCCACTGAACAAACAGGACAAGAAGAAATATACCACTCCCCAAATGAAAATTTCAGGAAGACCTTAACTTCTCTAGCACAGAATCACAAGACTATCAAATGTATCCTTGGTGGTCACAACCATTTGAATATGAATTTAAAACATGAGAATGTTCAGTATGTTACAGCTAGTTCTTTTTCAGAAGCACCCTTTGACTTCAAACTTTTTGAAGTTTCAAAAAACTCAATCACAATGGAAACAATAAACCTAGCTGACTCACTTGATTTTAATATTGAATACAACTCAGAAAAATCGTATGTTCAAGGTCGACCAATTGACCGAAAGTTCGCAATAAACTTTGATTTATGAATTACCATAAATATGTTTCTTTTGGTCTGTATGATTTAACTCTACTCTGTTTTTCGAATCCATATTAATCGTACCAATAGCACTCATAACAGTATTAGATGTTCCTCCATCTTTAGCACCAACATATACTAAATGATACTTCTCATCAATTAAAATTGAACTAGGAGATGCGAGTTCTTCAGAATCATTATCATCCATTGAACCTCTAGCTAAAACATTTTTACTTTGGTGTGTAAGCGTAACACCATCATCGGCTAAATATATTTCATAAAGTTCAACAAAACGAGCCATGCCTCCACTAGCTCTATTTCCAACTCCGCAGATTGCAGCATAACCGCCATCATCTAAGACTCGGATTGAATTCGGATCAAGCTCATGCCAAATAATCATCCGATCTTCTTCAACTGATTGACCTTCAATAGGTTCTAATACATGAAGCCTTTTCCAGTTAATCGCATCATCAGAACCCCAAAGAGCTGAATAATAATCATTCCCACCCCCATGAAGCGAATAACCAATATACTTATTTTCAATTCCAGAAAAAGGATTCTTACTCCAACGGAAATATCCGGTATGACCATCACCTGGATCTTCATCCGGATTATATTTTAATATAACAGAATCCTCGTCGCCATTAATTCTAGAAAAACTAATACCATCATCTGAAGTAGCTAATAAAGTTGCCTGACTTGGACCAATACCATTTTTGTGATAAGATAAAAATACTTTTCCATCAACTACATTGGCATGTGGTGTTTCCGTATGGCCATCTCCTTGTACATTATCAAAATAAATCGGATTCGATAATGGCTTTATTGCAATGTGATCAAACGCACCTTCCCCTAAAACATCATCATAAGACTTCCAACTTTTCGCTTCAGATGGCACCCCATTACAAACATATAGCCAAATACCACCGTCTTTACTATTATGATCCGTTGAAAAATACATTGCATAATCAAACGGAAAGGTCTCAATGTTTTTCATGTCAATTAGTGTTGTATAATAAGGTCCTGGTGCCGGCATATCATCAGGGCGAAATATAATACTACCCACTTTTGAAAAGGTGTTATTACTCATTTTATTCTTCTTTCTAAAATATTTGTCAATCTATTTAACAATAAACTCAGCACTTGTCTCTTCGCTCTCCGCAAAACCAATTCGAATAGATTTAGTTCTAATTCGATAACTACCTTTTTCTAACATTAAAGGTTCATGATACAATTGCCATTTAATATTTTCTCCATTTTCAAACGTGTAGGCAATTGAGGCTCCCTGAGTCATGCAAACTAATTGAACTCGAGTTGGTGAAGAAAACTCTCCTCCCATTGGTGTCAATTCAGACTCTAACTTGTTTTTATCTAGCGGGAAAAATTTCACGACACTAGTTTGTGGTTGCTTACCATCAGGATACCAATTTCTTACCATTTCTTCTTCAGTTATTTTTCCTAAATCTCCAATATCAAACATCCATTGATCAAGAGCTTTACGCAATCTTTTTATTTCAATTTTGTATTTAGAATCTTTTGCTAAATTATTGACTTCATGGGGATCTTCTACAATATCATATAATTCTTCTGAAGGTTTTTTTTCAAACATTAATTTCTGCACATCATTCAGCTCATCACTAAAATACAAACGATGCATCTCCTGAACTATGGGATGACGATTACAATAAGGTGTAAAAGGCAAATAAGGAGAATGAAGATCATAATGTCTCATATATTTAAATTTTTTATCTCGAACAGCTCTCACCATATCATAACTTTCATCGTGCCTATCCCGATGAGCAAAAATATATTCTCGGGCGTCCTCTTTTTCGTTTCCTAAGAACGCTTGGCCTTGCATATACTGAGGGATCTCTAGTCCTGCCAAGGACATCATCGTTGGTCCAAGATCAACTGAACTAATCAAGTCCTCATTTATTGAATCTGGCTTAACGTTCTCAGGATATCGAATGATCATAGGTATATGAATTCCAGAATCATAAGGCCAACGTTTACCGCGAGGCATTGGACCATGATCACTCCAATGTACTACGATGGTATTTTCAGCCAAGCCATCTTCGTCCAATTCTTTTAAAAGATTGCCTAATTGTTGATCCGCCCATTCAATGTTAGCATACATTTGAGTCATAGACTCTCTAACTTTTTTAGTATCAGGAAAATAAGGTGGCAAGACCATATCATCAGGATTAAAATTATTTTCACACCATTTATTCTCTGGCCACATGCCACTTTCATGCGTTAACATCGGATTAAATACTGCGAAAAAAGGCTGTTCTGTATTCGGACGATTTCTCCAATGAGCCTCTTTTCCTAATTCATCCCAAGCCGTAACGGGTGATTCAAATTGATAATCAGTCTTATGATTATTAGTACAATAATATCCGCTTGCTCTAAAATATTCTGTAAAACATTTTACATAATGAGGCAACTTAGCATCATAGGGCGTGGGAAGCTCTCTACAGTTATCATTATTATGTGTCGTTCGCATATGATGAGTACCAATAGAAGTCGGATACATCCCTGTGATTACCGCTGACCTTGACGGAGAACAAACACCCGATGGCGCGAATGCATTGGGCCAAATACAGCCATCTTTTGCAAGCTGATCAACTATTGGAGTACGGGCAACCTGATCACCATAACATCCATAAAATGGATTCGAATCTTCAAAAGATACCCATAAGATATTCGGCCTGTTCTTAGCATTACTATTCTTACTCATTTTATTATTTCCAATTAAAATAATTGATATCACATGCTAGTAGTCATATGGTAGCACAAGCTTCCAGCATGTAACTAAAATGCTGATTATAGAATATAATATGAAAAAATTCACAACAAGCTAGAAGCTTGTACTACATAAATATTTCAATTTAAAATTTTATTATCAAGATTGAGACATTCATTGCAATCTATGAAATATCACTATAACCATTTATACTTTTGATCACAATAATGAGGAACAATCATGTCGGAGAAACCAAACATAATTTTAATCAATTGCGATGACCTAGGTTATGGTGACCTAGCCTGTTATGGATCAAAAGTTAATAAGACTCCAGCACTTGATAAGCTGGCAGCCGAAGGAATTAAATTCACTGATTTTTATATGACATCACCTGTCTGCTCACCTTCTAGAGGTTCCATGCTAACAGGCTGCTATCCTCCAAGAATAGGTTTTGGATCTTTTGTGAATGGCGGCTGGGTATTATTTCCAGGTGACGCATTAGGATTACATGAAGATGAAATTACGATTGCAAAATTATTAAAACAAGCAGACTATCAAACTAAGATAGTTGGCAAATGGCACTGCGGAGACCAAAAAGAATTTCTACCAATACGACATGGGTTTGATAGTTATTATGGCATACCCTATAGTAATGACATGGGACGCCAAAATGCCGATGATAAACAACCACCCCTACCTCTTTTAAAAGATGAAGAAGTCATCCAAGAACAACCAGATCAAAGAGGAATAACCGAGCGATACACCGAGGAATGCGTTTCTTTTATTCGAGATAATAAAGACAAACCATTCTTTTTATACCTAGCCCATATGTATGTTCATTTACCCATTTATGTACCAAAACAATTTCTCGATAAAGCTGAAAATGGACCTTATGGTGCTGCCGTTGAACACATTGATTGGGTTACTGCTGTTCTAATGGATGAACTTAAAAGGCAAGGCATAGACGATAATACATTAATCGTCTTTACCAGCGACAATGGATCTCGCGCTCAAGGGGAAGGTGGCAGCAATGCTCCACTAAGAGGACGTAAAACCCAAACCTGGGAAGGTGGCCAAAGATTACCATGCATTATGCGTTGGCCAAGAAAAATAAAATCAGGTCTCGTCAATAAAGAAATCACCTCATCTATGGATTTCTATAAAACATTCGCTGCCCTGGCAGGTGTAGAAATACCAACAGATAGAATTATTGATGGTAAAGATATTCGACCAATGCTTTTTAATGAGCCAGATGCCAAAAGTCAATACGATGCTTTTTTTTATTATAAATGCAATGATTTAGAAGCCGTTCGCTCTGGAAAATGGAAGCTACATGTGTCAAGAGACAAAGTAAAGGTTGAAGAATTATACAATTTAGAGTCTGACATAGGCGAACAAACAAACCTCTTTAATCAAGAACCTGAAATAGTCAAAGACTTAATGATAAAAATTAAAGCATGTCAAAAAGATATCGGTGATGAAGCCGCTGGTATAAAAGGGGAGAATATACGCCCTATCGGAAAAGTTGACAGCCCTGATACGCTAACTCACTACGATCCCGAGCATCCATACATTATTGCATTATACGATTTAAAAGAACGTGGTTAGGACAATTCACTTAATTAAATATATTCGCTTCATATGTCAAGCCTATGTGCATATGTTAATTCCACCTAAGCAAGAACAAGTTCATGTTCAACACCAAAGTAACACATTTCATCTACACTCATTGGTCTACTTGATTCACGAATAAAATCACCAATATAGGCTTCCTGCATTTCTAAAACAAAATAGTTGTACAATGTTTTTCTCCCAACTCTTGCTGTTGTATTTCTACCAGCAATTATTTTTTCTTCAGCTTTACCAAGATCTAGTTTTAATAAGACGGCAGGAGCTCCTTGAACCCTTCCACAAGGCTTAGAGTCACCAATTACTTCAAAACATAAAAGTCTTTTGTAATAGCCAACATGTCGAGGGTTAACCTCAATCAACATATGATCAGATGCAAGGTTTTTATATGCATGTATATAAACAAAGTTCATAAGATTTTTAATTAGGTTTCGAGAGTTCCTATAGCTTTCATCAACAACCAATCGAGTTATCTCCACCATTTTTTTATTTTGATTATTCAACTCACTTAATTCGTCTTTAAATATTTTCTGACAAGGAATATCGCCATGAACATTTGACACTACTGAAATAGAAGCCACAGAATTTCCATTTTCGTCTTCTGCTAAAAAAGTAATTGTATCCGGCCTTGCATCGTCACTATTAACAAATAATTTATTTCGATCTTGAGATGAATAGCCACACTGACCATATACTTTTTGAGATAATTGATAAACTTTCTCTCTATCAACTCGATTAGAAGCCACACTAATTCTAAAGTTGATCTTTTCAGATATCTCCCATTTTGGAGAACCAATTTCTACTTCTTCTTTTAATACCCATAGTGCTTGAGAAGTTGCTGAACGTTTTTTCTCTTTGATTTGATGCTTTTTCTCAATCTCATCTCGCACTTCAATTTTTTCACTCTTCAATACCTGTTTTAATTTTCCGCCTGAGAGAAAAATATCCTCTCTATCCTTTGCACCCAATTGAATTAAAAAATCATGAACAATACATTTATCAGATATAGAAGTTAACACTAATGAAAGACTAACGACTAAAGCTCCCAAATTCCAATAAGGGTTGTACATACTCATGAGTAGAAAAATAGAAATTAAAAACCCACTGATTAGTCTTCCATATCTATCCACACTCCAGTGACTAAAACTTTTAGACAAAGCTGCTTTAAAACCATTTAAATGATTGTTCAGTTTTGGGGTCTGAATCGCTGAAATACTCATTGTCTTTCTCCCATTAAATATCTGAATTAAATCTTCTAATGCAAATCACAAGCCAAATTTCAATAAATCGTAAGTTCCTAATTTTAAAAGAGTTATGATAAATGCTCAACATTTAGCACTGGAAATAATTGACTTATATAGATCAATTAAAACTTAAATTGATCTATATAGATTATTACAATTCCTAATATACAATAAGTAATAAAAATTAAACCAAGGAAAGTAGCGATGAGTTTTATTGATGCATGGTTAAATGAGGATCAAACAGCCATGGACAATCTCCTAAAAAAGAGTTCCAAAAATAAAAAACTCCACCAAGCTTACGAGGCAATAATAAATTCCAACAATTCAGATTCATTGAAATTCAAATCGTTAATCAATGTTATTGAAGACCCACCTGATGACCTTGAAATTTATTCTCTTCTACTTTACTTAGCAGCAGACGTGGCCTATGCCACCAACAATTTTTCCGAATTAAATAGAATAATTCAAATCTATCAAAATCTAGATCTTTCAAAAATAAAAAGCATATGTAAAAGTCTATTTTACTTATCATTAGCACGCCTAGAATTATCTAAAAATATGTCTGACCAACAACTTGAATCAGAAATAAAAGCAGAAAGTCTATATCCAAAAGGGTCAATACGGTGGTATAAAATGAAGGCGAAAGTGACCTTAGGATGCATACTCCACAAAAAGGAATACGATATTTCAAAGGCAATTAAAATATTAAAAGGATACCCTCAATTCTCTGAATCAACCTTTCCACCTGAATACCTTCAAGCAAGATATTATGAATCAATTGGAAAGTTATCATTGGCCTATCAGGAAATTAACAAGATTAAAAACATAGCCATATTTGGAAAGTTTGGAGAAAATATATTCTCACAAAAAGTAAAACTTTTGTGGAGAGCTGGAAAAATTGAAGAAGGTGATATAGAGCTAGAAAAATATTTGAACATGTACCCAGAATTAATCGGCAATAGATCCGGCAAGTTTTTATTAGCAGAAAGAAGCATGCTATTAAATGATTCAAATGGTACAAAACAGCATTTAAAGGAAATCTTAGCTGACAAAAAGGTTTTATCGCTTAGTAGATTTTGGGCGAATTATTTATTGCTTTGCGCAGAGTTAGCTCAACGACAAACAGTATCCGCTCGCAGAATATTAAATACAATGGATCCAGAAGGAACCAATAAGGGACTTTTTACAGAGTGGGTAAGATTATATACTCAGGAAGACAATTACAGAAAAGCAGCCTATTATTTCAAGAAGATGCAAGAAGATCGTCCAAATTATCTTTTAGAGTTTCATTATGCTCACGAAATGAGAGCTTCACAGATCACAAAATTAATATTGACGATCAATGATGAAGAGTTCAATGAAGTAAAGAGTGTTATAGAAAAACCACACTATAAAATCGATGACACTAAAGACTCTTTTGAAAATTTCATAGGAACCTCAGAAAGTATTAACACCGTAAAAGAAAACATACAGAAATATGCCAATCAATCAGCACCCGTTTTAATTACAGGCGCAACTGGTACAGGAAAAGAAGAAACAGCCAAACTACTTCATAAACTTTCTGATAGGTCAAAAGAACCTTTTATTCCTGTCAACTGTGGAGCCATATCCAACACCTTAATGGAAGCAGAATTATTTGGCTATAAAAAAGGAGCATTTACAGGTGCCATGAAAGATCATAAAGGTCTCTTTGAATCTGCAGGCAAAGGCACCATTTTTCTTGATGAGATCAGCTCTATGCCCATGCCCTTACAAGCTTCTCTTTTACGAGTATTAGAAAATATGATCGTCAGACCAGTAGGAAGTACAAAATTTATTCCTATTGAGGCAAGAGTTATTGCGGCGACAAATATTAGCCTGGAAATATTATTAGAACAAAAAACATTTCGCATGGATCTTTACTTTCGCCTTAATAGATTACAAATCAATCTACCTTCTCTTCAAGATAGAAGAGATGACATTCCTCTTTTAATTCAACACTTTTTGGGCCATCATTTTAATCTTTCAGACACAACCATAGATAAAAATTTATTGGATGCAATGCAAGAGCATTCTTGGCCTGGTAATATCAGAGAATTAAAAAATGAAATCGAAAGAATGGCCATTATTACCGGCAATAATAAATTGATTACAAATGAGCTTGTAAATTTTAAGAGTTCCGAAATAAAAGAGAATATTGCACCAATTGATATAAAACAAAAATCCTTCGTTTCAGATGAGAATAAAATCACTCCAATGACACAAGAAAATATTTATTCGCCACCTAATATCTCTTTAGAAAAAGGTGTGAAAAATTATAGCGAATATAGAAGGCAAGAATTACGACAATTATTCCAACAACACCGCTTATTAACACGAGCTATGGTTGTTCGGTTTTTAGGATGTGCTGCCAATACTGCTGCGAAAGACTTGAAGAGTTTAGAAACAGCAGGTTACTTAAAAAAGGTAATTCCTACCGATTCTCCAAGATCTTCCTATTACATATTAAATGATAAAAATTAAAGTGATGTTTATTCAGTAGTTATTTTGTAATGTTCAATTCTAGATCTAGAGGTTGTCGCAGAACCTTGCTTATCCATCTCATCATAGACAACATAAATATCATCATCGACCGTTTGGGTCATGACTCTAAAAGCTTTATTTGACTCATTGATTTGAATAGTTTTTAACGACTTCCAATTGGCATCATATATTTCAATGTAACTAGGACCAAGCTCTAGGCCATCTGGCCCACCCATATCACCTTCAAAGTTTTCCTTAGAATAGCCGACCACCCAAAGTTGGTGCTTTACATTAAATGAGGGTCCCGTTGGGAAATAAATATCAAGATCTTGTTCTGCAATATCTTTTGAAGAACCAGTAATAAACTTCATTTCCATATCTACTCCAAAAGTAAATATCCCAATTCGATTTACGTTCCCGTAATCTTTATTGGCAGAGAAACTTTGAAGACGATCCTCGGTAAAACCCATTTGTCCTTTAGGAACAAAGACAACGCCAGTACCACTGTTAAAAGTTCCACCATCTGGATAAAGAATACCACTCTTTCCTAAAACTAAATCAGTAGAAATTTGATAAATTGAAGCACCCCAGTCTGTTTCAGGCACATCCCCTTTCTTATAATAAAATTGAGCATAGACACTGGTTCCATCATTGGTGAAGCCCATATCAAGTTGAGCTTCAACTTCTTTATCGCCGACTCCGATAAACAAGGGTTCCGCCAAAAGAGTAAAAGATTTATCGAATTTTAAAATACCTCCAACTTCCTGACCTCTTATAATGGCAATCATGAAGATATTATCCCCTAATAAAGTAACTTTATGATCGCCCAAATCTCCTTGAAAATCAATTAAGGAACTAGTCGCGTTGACATCAATTGCGTATTTTTGAGGAGTAAGCTCAACCAAATCGCGATCAAAGGTTTTATAATAAAGAGATTTATTTTCACTGATTGTATCAGCAGGTGCGATTTGATAAGTAGCAATTAATGTTTGACCATCAACCATTATATTTGAAAAGAGACCACGACCTGAATCGTTCAAATCGATTGGCCCAGTTGTAAGCTTAAAGCTAAAACTTGTGGTAGCTTCTGTTGTTGATGTACTGCTACTATCGCTACTACTCCCACAACTAATTATTGTAAATGAAGAAAAACAAATAACTAACAACCAAATTGAAAAAGAAAGTATTTTCATAATAGTAAGAATCCAAACTAAATAATAATTTTGATTCTAAAATGAAACAAAAATAAAGCTAGAACTATGCCTAGCTTTTTAAGCTACCACTACTGGATTTCCGCCTTCGGCGGATAGGTGAACCTTTTTCGCCACAAAAAAAAAGCCGGCGCAATGGCCGGCTTTTTAAGCTCCCCCGACTGGATTCGAACCAGTGACCAAGTGATTAACAGTCACCTACTCTACCGCTGAGCTACAGGGGAATATGAGACATTTTAGAGAATAAAATGACTCAAAATAGTGGCCGAAATTTTACTTTAATTCGTGTATTGTAAACATTTTTCTCTTTAAAATCTGAAAATACATCCTTTTTAAAATGCCGGCAAATAATGGAATTAAATATAGTTAAATTATCCAATGAAAAAGCTGTTTAGCTTTTAAAGGGCTTTTCAGCACCTTTTAAGCTAGTAAATTATTTTTAATGGATTCTCAAAAACAATCAATTATTGAGCAACAAACCCTCTCTTGAGGAGCTTTTTCATCATATTTTTAGTTCAATTTGACAAAAAATGGATAAACTATCGCGCCTTTTAAAGACTACACTAAGAAATATAAAACCAAGTAGAGAATGAATCAACTTCCAAGAATTGTTATAACTGGCATTGGCTTAACGGCACCAAACGGCAATCAACTAGACGAATATAGAAATAATATCCTCGCAGGGAAATCAGGGGTTACCACAATTGATACTCATTACATGGGTGAATTAATTGCTGGGTGTTGCGATTTCGACACATTCCAATACCAAAAGAAAAAAGAAGTAAGAAGAGGTACTCGTGCTGGGTCCATTTCCATTTTCTGTGCAAATGAAGCGATTAAAAATGCTACCATTCAATTCGAAAATATTGATAAAAGTAGAGTCGGTGTTTATATAGGAATTACCGAACATGGAAATGTAGAAACAGAAAACGAAATTTATAATATATCCCAATTTGGTTATGACACTAAATTTTGGTCACATCATCACAACCCTAGAACTGTTGCTAATAGCCCTGCTGGAGAAGTCACTTTAAATTTAGGGATTACAGGGCCACATTATTGTCTCGGTGCTGCATGTGCCGCAGGAAATATTGGACTAATTCAAGGGGCTCAAATGTTACAATTGGGCGAAGTCGATTTAGCATTAGCCGGAGGTGTATCAGAAAGTGTGCATACCTTTGGAATTTTTGCTGCCTTTAAAAGTCAAGGTGCCCTTGCTGAAAATGATGATCCTGAAAAAGCTAGTCGACCTTTCGATGTTGACCGAAATGGAATTGTTGTTTCAGAAGGCGGCTGCATCTATACTCTAGAAAGATTGGATGATGCGCTAAAAAGAAATGCACATATTTACGGCGAAATAGTTGGTCATGCAATCAACAGTGATGCCACAGATTTTGTTTTGCCAAATCCCAAAAGACAAGGCGAATGCGTACAGTTAGCTCTGAATAAAGCCGGTTTAACTCCGAATGATATTAATATAGTAAATACTCATGCCACATCAACTCCTCAAGGAGATATTCAAGAATGTGAAATGATTCGTAAGATATTTGGAAATAGTCCAAACACATTCATCAATAATACAAAAAGTTTCATTGGCCATTGCATGGGCGCAGCTGGAACATTAGAATTAGCCGGAAATTTGCCCTCATTTGAGGATAATTTAGTTCATCAGACAATCAATGTTGATAATTTAGATCCAGCATGTAATATTCAGAACTTAGTTATAAATGAACCCAGAAAAGTTGATAGCGTCAATTATATTCTAAATAATTCATTTGGAATGGTCGGTATTAATTCTGTGTTAATTATTAAAAATTATAAAGAATAAGAGTAATTTAATTCCAAGAAAGGTTTAAGTCAAATGACAGAAGAAGAGGTTCGGTCAGCAGTTGTTAAAATCATTGAAGATGTTGCCCCAGATGAAGATTTATCAGAAATTGACGATAATAAAGCCTTACGTGATCAAATCGAATTGGACTCAATGGATTTTCTAGACATTGTTATGGAACTAAGAAAACGTTACAGCGTTGAAGTCCCGGAAGCAGAATACCCCGAATTAAATTCTCTCGCAAGTTGTGTTACATATTTAACACCAAAATTAAAAGACAAATAATTACTAGCAGCCGGCAAGCATTTAACTTACCGGCAACCTTAACTAAATAAATTAGCATGCACTATGACGCCATAATCATTGGAGCAGGAATGTCCGGGATAGCTGCCGGAATTCGCTTAGCAATGTTTGATAAAAAGGTGTGCATATTAGAAAGCCATTATGTGATTGGCGGACTAAACTCCTTTTATAATATGAAAGCTCGAAAATTTGATGTTGGTTTACATGCCGTCACAAACTATGTACCTAGAGGCACCAAGGGTGCGCCACTAACTAAGTTATTTCGCCAGTTAAGAATTCCATATGAAGATTTTAAATTAAAACCTCAAAATTATTCAGAAGTTGTTTTCCCAAATAAGAGGATAACTTTTACAAATGATCCTAAACATCTGGAAGAATCTATTGCTAAAGAATTCCCTCATCAGATAGATCAATATATCAAACTTATCGAATTTATTTTAAGTTATGATAATTTGACACTTGATAAAGTAGAGACACAAACAGCGCGAGAGTTCTTAAATGAAGTCTTTACCGACCAGACCCTCATTGAGATGATTCTATGCCCATTAACCTATTATGGCAGTGCCATAGAAAACGATATGGAATTAGGCCAATTTGTGACTATGTATAAAAGTATTCTCCTAGAAGGCTTTGCTAGACCAGATGAAGGCGTTAGACAAATATTAAAAGTTTTGAAAAAAAAATACAAAGAAGTTGGCGGTGAACTTAAATTAAGAAATGGCGTTACTAAATTAATTAGAAAAAATGAATTAATTACAGAAATACATACCGAAAAAGAGGAAATTCTCACGGCTGATTTAATCATTTCTTCGGCTGGTTACCTTAATACTTTAAATTTAATAGATGGCTATGAACCCCAAACCCCTCAAAAGTTTACCGGCATGATGAGTTTCATGGAAAGCATATCTTGTCTTTCAAAGCCACAAACAGACTTTAACTATGATGCTTCCATTACATTTTTTAATACCCGTGAAAATTATTTATATGAAGACGCCAAGGATTTCATTGATCCCTGTAGTGGAGTTATCTGCAGCCCAGGAAACTATCAACTGGATAAACCCATCGATGAGCCAGTGATCCGCATCACCAATATTGCAAATTTTAAATTATGGGAAGATTTAAAAACAAATGATATTGATAAATATTATCATCAAAAAGAAGACTCGTACCAAAGATCGTTAAAAGAAGTTTTTAAATTTAAAGATGATTTCACAAGTGCTGTAACCTTCACTGATATTTTTACTCCTCATACTATTAAAAGATATACGGGCCACATCAACGGAGCCGTATATGGCTCACCGGTTAAAACCAAAACGGGTAAAACCCCCTTCGATAATCTAGTAATTTGCGGAACTGACCAAGGGTTTCTTGGCATTATTGGGGCTATCCTAAGTGGCATATCAATCTCTAACTTATATGGTCTTGTGAAATAATTAGTTAATCACCTCTAAGTTAATCTTAAAATCAGAATAGTTACAACCTCTCAATTCACAGCCTATAAAAAGATACAGACTTATCATATATTAACGAATTAAAAAATTCATATATAAGGTCTCCCCTAAATAGAAATATTTCATGATGCGTTTTAATCTATGTAAAAAAATGAAAACTAATTATTAATTTATACAGCACTCTCGTTGCATCCTAAATTATTGATATAAATAGAGTTAGGATACAATCATCAGTATTTTCTATTTGAAATCTATTGTCTTTGATATTTTAAAAATTAAACGAAATAATAGTCAGGATTCCACTATTAATATCCTTATAGTTAAAAGAGAAACCTCTCAAGTAGAAAATGATGACCAAAAGAGCTCAAATATTAAACAAGTTCATGAAGGATCAGGCAAAATTCAAAGCATTTGCTTATACCATGACATTAGACTGGTCAATTGCAGAAGATGCAACTCAGGAAACAGCCGTTTATATTTGTGATCACTGGGAAAAATTCAAACTGGGCACCAATTTTAATGCCTGGGCACGCACACTTATCAAAAACAGATGTCGAGAGTTATTACGTAAAGAATACATGGAGCAGAAAAAGATTCATAAGATCGCCGAAGTAATAGAAGACACTGTCTGGGATCAAGTTGAAAATATTGATGGAGAAAAAATAAATGCTTTACATAGTTGTGTAGAAAAACTTCCGGCAAAAACAAAAAAAGTGTTCATGATGTTTTATCAAGAAAAAATTAAATGCCAGATAATTTCTGACTTTTTAAAAATAACTGAAGAAGCGACATATAAGATATTAAGTCGCACAAGGCGAAGTCTAAAAACCTGTATTACAAATCAAATGAAAGAGCTTTAGAGAAAATGAATAACCAAACAGAATATTTCAACCTACTATTAGAAAAATATATTGCGAATGATCTATCAGATAATGAAAGTCTGAAACTAAAAAAATTGCTTTCAAACAATATGAATTATCAAAAGAAATTTGCAGAGGCGCTAACTTTCGAAGCAACCATACAAAATGTTATGAATGACAAAAATGCTGCTCTGAAAGAAGCTGAACAAAATGGAAAAATAATTCCATTTAAAAGCAAAACAAAACATCGAAGTAGAAGATTTCAAAATCAAAAACAAGAATCTAAAACAAATAAAATTCTAATTGCCATAGCAGCAATATTTGCAATATGTATTACTGGATGGATATACAAAGACACTCTAACTCAATACAACAATATAGCTATGGATGTTAAAATTGATGCCATAGGACAAGTGCAATTCACAAGAAATAATAAAAACACAAATTTATATTCCTTATCTCAATTAAAACCAGGCGATATTTTAGAAACAAAACAAAGCGAATATATAAAAATTATGACTAAAGATGGCTCTAGCATTTTAGTCAATGAAAACACAAAAATTGTTGTGGGTGAAACTCGTTTAAATGTCCTAAAAGGTGATATTTACGCTAATATACAAAAAGGTGAAATAAATTATTTTAAAAATTATAGTACCGATCAGCAGCACTCATTTTCCATTCAAGGTACTATTTTTGAGATTTCAAATGATACACAAAATAATACTTCTAGACTTTCAGTTGAAGAGGGGCAAGTTTTATTCGCAAGAAATAAACAACACAAAATTATATCAAGCAGATATTCAATCATATCGAATAGCTTAAATGGATTTGGAGAAAAAAGAAAACTTCTAAAAAATGAAATTATTGCACCTTGGATAAGCTACTATTCTTATTTAAAAAATTCTGACGTTATTTTTATTGATAATTTTGATTCAAAATCAATTAGAAAGGACTGGACCATTACTAAAACCGGTCAGTGTGAAATAACATATCCAAAATTTAAATCTGTTGCAGAGTTAAAGGTTAAAGGCTTATCAAAAATAATAATATCTTCGCCAATTATTAAGCTAGATGATCAACCAATGCATATACGTTTTAGTGAGGATCAAATATATGGAGAAGGTCCTTTTGAATATGGCTTTGCTATTTATATGAATGGAGAATTACAATTGGAACAATCTATAAGGGTTAAAAGAAAATCAAACAATAAATTTCACTTCATTGAAGTTATTATAGTAAATGGTGAAAAACAAAAGGGGAAGGGATCATTAGTAAGCGCCCAACTGCCAATAATTGAGACATCTTTTCATATATCACCTAGGCCAAAAGACGACACTGTTGATAAAAAAGTAACCATAGATTATAAACAATCAATCAGTATGCCCGAGATTACGAGCATTATCAAGGGTGAAAATATTCAAATTAAATACTTCCTAAAGGGGCTTTCAAAAGACGCAAAAGCAAATTTTGGTTTAGATGCTTTTATAGTTACAAAAAGTAAAAAGCTAACCAACAAAATTATCGCTGAGTTTATACCCTATATCAAAATTGAATAAAATTAATCATTTCTTAAGGCTTGTCCTAAGCATTGAAATACTAAACCAATGAGGGGCACAATTGTTTCACAATTTAAATACTAGCTACATTCTTTAGCCAAACAAAATATTAGTTTCGTATTGTTAATAATATTGCCGATTTCAAAATATATAAAAATTTTAAGCAAATAATGGTCAGGATCTACCCTCAACTTTCCTTTAGTTTATGTAAGAGGAATTTAATTTAGCTGAGGAAATCAAATGACATCATTCGAAAAACAATCAGTCACTAGCCATGTTGCTTCAGGAAATCAATTAAATAGACGATCGTCAAAAAGACCATCATCCGTCAGCTCAATCATAAAAAAGTTTGAGCTCGATGAATACTCAACTAATATAATTGAAAAAGATAAATTCAATTTCTCAATTACTTCCAATAAAGAAGATCGAAAAAAATGCTATGAACTTGTCACAGATGTATACATGAAAAAAGGTTTTTTAATCGATAACGATTATCACTCTGTTATTTCTAATTATGACAACCAAATAACAACCGTTATCGTTTCCGCAAAGGACTCTTTAAATAATGTCATTGCCACCGTAACAATCGTACTAAATATTTCTGATTTACCTTGCTTCCAAACTTTTCCTAACGAAACAGAAAAATTAAAAGACAAAACTCTTGCTGAAGTTACTAGACTTGTCATTCATGATGATTACCGACAAAGTAAAGATCTTTTAATAGGTCTATTTAATTATGTATTTATCTATGCTTATAAAGTTTTCAAATGTGATCACACATTAATAGAAGTTAACCCAAGACATGTACAATATTATAAACGATTTCTTTATTTCAGACCACTGTCTGACAAACAAGAATGTGCTAGAGTACAAAATGCACCTGCCATTCTTTCTATCATTGATTGGGATACATTGAATACAATAGAAAATTTTCCACACAAAATTAAAAACTTAAAAAGATCCTTCTATAGTGGATTACATTTACAAAAAACAAAATTAAATTCCATAGAAGAAGATATCAAAGAAGCAACTAAATTTAAAAAATATCAAACATCTAAAATCCAGAAAGACATCTTTCAAAAATTCTATGACATCGTCGGCTTCGAAAATGTTAAAATAGATTTAGATACACGTTTTGAATATGGAAGAAGTACACTCGAATCAGGAACTCTTCCTAAATTAATCATCCAGCCTGAAAATCATGATCAAGTAAAAGAAATCATGTCTCTTGCGAACGAAATTGTATGGGAAGTCCATCCCATCAGTACAGGTAAAAACTGGGGTTATAGTGATGCTTGTGCATTAAACAATGGAGTCGTTTTATTAGACTTAAAAAGAATGAATAAGATCTTTTCCTTCGATGCAGAATTAGGAACAGTAGTCGTAGAGCCAGGGGTAACACAAGGTCAAGTGGCTAAATTTCTTGAAGACAATAATCATCCATTCATTATGGATGCTACCGGAGCTGGACCAGACACAAGCTTGATTGGCAATACAGCCGAAAGAGGTTTTGGCCATAGTCCAAATGGTGACCGCTTTGCTAATAGTTGTGGCTATGAAATCGTTTTGGCAAACGGAGAAGTTCTTCAGACAGGTTTTGGTAGTTTCGAAAACTCTAAAGTGACTGACGTTTATAAATGGGGTGTTGGTCCTAGTCTTGATGGTTTATTCACACAATCAAACTTAGGTGTCATCACTAAAATGACTTTTTGGTTAATGCCAAAACCAGAATGTTTCAAAGTGGCTTACTTCATGTTAAAGAACAATTCAGATATCGCTGAATTCATTGACCGCATTAGACCTTTGAGAATGGATGGCACATTAAAATCCGTCATTCATATTGGTAATGATCTTAGAATACTTTCTATGTCACAATCATATCCATGGGAAGAAATGAAAGGCGCTACTCCATTGGCTCCGAAATTAAGAGAGAAAATGATTGAAAGAAATGGTCTTGGTGCTTGGTCTGGAACAGCTGGGCTTTATGGATCAAAAGAACAAGTTAAAGCTGATATTAAAAAATTAAAAAAAGCTTTGAAATCTTTCAAAGGCATGAAAAAAATGATTATTCTCGGCGAGAAACAAGTTAACTTGATCTCAGCAATTGGCCAAAAAATAAAAGACTATTCTTTTGGAAAAAAACTACACACTATTTCACATAAAATAAAAATGGCTTTTGATCTATTAAAAGGTCAAAGTCCTGAAACATGCGTACAAGGTGGATTATGGCGCGTAAAAGATCAAAAGAAAAAAGACTCTATCAATTCAAGCAATCCATTAGATTATAAAGCTGGCTTTTATTGGATCTCTCCAATATTGCCAATGAAAGGTTCACACGTAACAGCCTTACAAAATTTAGTAGAGCCAATTTTTAACTCATATGGATTTGATCTTCAACAAACATTAAGCATGACAAACGAAAGATCATTAAGTTCAGTGATGACAATTTCATTTGATAAGAAAAATAAACAAGAAGCCTCAAATGCACGAAAATGTCATGATCAAGTTGTTGATGCCTTAACTGAAGCAGGATATATTATTTATAGAGCTGGTAACCACACAATGAAAAAACTTGATTGCCGAAAAGATGCATATCAGTCAGTTCTATCATCAATTAAGAATGCCTTAGATCCAAATAACATTCTAAGCCCAGGTAAATATAATATGTAATGAATGGTAGCACAAGCTTCTGACTCGTGCTATCCTTATATCAGAAACAATTCTCAATCACCCTACCATATTAAGATATTTTCGATAAGATGTGGCTCTTTCATTAATTAAATAAAGAGGCATCACATGAGCAAAAAACCTTTAAATTTTATTATTATTACATCAGACCAACAACGTTGGGATTGTTTAGGGAAATTAAATTCCTTAGTTCCAACACCTAATTTAGATAAATTAGCTGATGATGGAATACTTTTTACCGATGCCTACTGCCCTAGCCCAACCTGTACTCCATCAAGAGCCTCACTATTAACAAGTCAATTACCATCAAGACATGGTGCCTACAATATAGGTACATCCTTGGATATTGATACAAAAGGGATCGCGCATCAGTTCAATGAAAATGGCTATGCAACTTCATTAATTGGCAAAGCTCATTTCCAACAGTGTCATGGATGCCCAGATAGTTTAGAATCTGAACCTAAAGTTCATAACTGGGATTTTTTTCAAAACTGGAATGGCCCTTATTATGGATTCGAACATGTTGAATTATGTATTGGCCATACAAACGAAAAAAAATCCGGCGGCATGCACTTTGGTCTTTGGTTAAAAGAGCAAGGCATTGATTTAGAAAAATATTTTAATTACGGACAATTCGATGCCTTCTTTGGTCATGGTAAGTGGGATCTACCAGAAGAATTTCATAATTCAAAATGGATCGCGGACAAATCCATTGAATTCATTGATAAACAAATTGAAGCCGACAAATCATTTTTACTGTGGTCTAGTTTTCAAGACCCTCATGCTCCATGTTGGGTTTCTTCACCATGGGATACAATAGTCAATCCTGATGATATCCCATTGCCAAAACAATTTCCAGATGATGCCAAAAACAAACCACCCTTCTATGCGCCGTTAGATAGCGAAGAAAAAAATGGGTATCCTGCTTACGACAAGGATGAAACAACCAAATGGAATCATAATTTTGGAATTCCCCATAGCTGGTTTAATGTTTTTAAAGAGCCTGAAGAAATAAAAAAAATCACCGCGCTTTACTATGGGATGATTGCCCTCATGGATCATCATATTGGTCGAATGATAGATGCTTTAAAAGAAAAAGGGATCTACGACAATACCGTCATTGTTTTCACTTCAGACCATGGAGATTATTTAGGACATCATAATTTATGGAATAAAGGCCTTCACGCTTACGATGATATTCAAAAGGTACCTTTCATTGCCAAGGTACCTGGCAATAAAACCAAAGGCAAACAAAGCACTACTCTTCAAAATTTAATGGATATCGCACCTACCTTCAGTTCACTAGCCAACTTTGACATAAATCGAAACTATGAAGGTGTTGATCAATCAACTGTTTGGTCAGGCGAAAATAAAAAAGTTCAAGATTGGACCATGTGTGAGTTTCGTCCCAATGAAATGGATTATCTCCAACGAACATTTATCACTGACGAATACAAGCTTGTAGTTTATATGAAAAAAGAATATGGTGAGTTATATGACCGCATCGAAGATCCTGATCAACAAAACAATCTTTGGGATCAATCTGATTTTCAAATATTAAAAGGAAAGCTACTTTTGAGAATGGCATCAGCCGATATGGAACGGGAGCGACATTATCAGCCCAGGACATCCGGTGCATAAAGATTAAAAGCTTTGGAGCGTATCAAGACAATGAAGCGCTATAGGGTATTATTAATTTTTAAAAAAATCTGTAAAATGTTTCTTATAGGCTTCACTGGCCTTATTAAAGACCTCATCAGAAGTTTTATTACTAAAAGCCATATAAGGCTCACTTTCAAATGCAAGTAATACCATTTCTAATTTGCCTGAAGGAACATTTGTATTTTTGAGAATTGCACTCAAGGAATCTTCATGCTTCACTATTAAATCGATTTGCCCATCAAGGAGATGCTTAACTGTTGCTTCATGAGGACTAATCAACGTTATATTTTTAAATTGATTGTTCTGTAAAAATATATGTTTATTACTCAATTGACCAGCACCAACTCGTAACTCTTTAAGATCATCAATTGTTTTTGCCGAAATATCTTTTCTTGATTTTAATTTATAGAAAAATACTCTATCAGATTTTGCTACAGGGCCAACCCATCTAAAAAGATTTTCTCTTTCTTTCGTTCGAACAATTGCAAAAATTAAAACATTTGGCTCACTCAAAGCTAATTTATAAGATCTTGCCCATGGATATAAATTCATGCTATAGGACATCGAACTTTGATCAAGAACTGTCCTCACAATATTTGTTGCAGAACCTTTAATCACATCATTTTCAATAAAGCTAAATGGCTTCCAGTCTTCTGTTACGACCTTGATGGTTTCATTAGTTTCTGGTGAAATCGATACATCTGAATCATCTGATTCATAATCAATATCATAGGGTAGAGTTTTCTTTTCAAAACTTATATAAGAAAAGCCAACTACTCCAAGGATTAATAAAATTAAAAGGACGTTTGTCTTCATAGGCAATAATGTTACAAGTTTAAGAACTAGTATTTATGTAATAAGATTCGTACTCTATTATATCCTACAATTCTTACCATAATATGACCGATAATTAGATTATTGACAACTTCACAGGGCAATACTTAGGATAGTAGATTATTTTTATTTGCATAATATGACTTCCTATTGAATTCCTAGGCATCAACTTTAAAAGTAGCCGATTTTACCTCTTCTCCAGTAAAATAATTCAATATTGATGGTGCATAACCATCTTTTGGTCTTGGTCGAAACACACCACCCTTAAACCCCAATTTAGCTTTATTATTCCATGGTCGTTTTTCCCAACAGGGACCCCGCATCGGATCACGCTGTTTATAAAAATAATCAATTAATTCATCAAGCATAGCATCTCGTATATCAGAAAAATTTTCATCAAGAATAAGGTTTATTAATTCAGCTGAATCATTTTTTAAATCGTACAACTCATCCACATCATCAAGCAAATTAATTGATAACTTGTAATCACCTTTAACAATACACCTAATAGGATGAAACCCATTCAATCCATCATGATCAACTTCAAAACGATTAAATTCAATAAATACCGATCGCTTTTCTTCTTCTTTTAATGTGGAGACAAGGCTCTTACCAGCAAAAATATCCGGGATATCAAGGTCGGCTAGCTCCAACATAGTCGGCAAAATATCAACATGACTAACAAGAGTATTGTTCTCCTGACAAAAGGAACCCCTATCAGGAAATTTAATCAGCAAAGGAATATGAGTAATCTCTTCATACATGACTGGACCTTTACCTTTTAATCCATGCGCAGACATCATATCACCATGGTCTGAAGTGAAAATTATAATCGTATTATCTTTTGCATGTTGATCAATCGCCTTTAAAACCCTACCAATTTCATTGTCAACAAAACTATTGCAACCAAAATACATTGGTTTCTTAACCTTTTTATTTCGTTCCGATACACCGGCATGTACGGCCCAATCTTTTTGTAATTGCGGTTTGCCTTCTAAAGAATCAAAGGCACCATCACCAATGTCATACTCAAACTCTTCAAATGATTCCACATATTCTGACGGACATGTAAATGGACCATGAGGCTCATCATAAGAGACCACTAATAAAAAAGGGTCTTCTTGACCATCTTGTTTACTTAGGAAATCAATCGCTCGATTACTAACTTGATGACCCCATGTCCATTCGGATTTTATCGAATTCTCTTTTAAATCTGTCAAAGAATTTAATTGTTCTCGCCATAGTTTTTTTTCATTTTGACTTAACAAATTCATATGGTTACGACCATCATACCAGTATTCATTATCCCACCCATCCGGACAAATTCCGCTTCCATAATAATCATGAGCGTCCAAGTGCCATTTACCTGTATAGGCTGTTTTATAGCCACCGTCACGAAAACGCTGACCCATCGTTTTTATATTATCCCCAATTGCTAAATGATTCGCCCAAGCGCCATTAAAATTACCATAATTTCCCGTAAACAAAGCGCTTCGGGCTGGTGTACATAATGGACAAGTCGTATATGCCCTATTAAATTTAATGCCATCGGAAGCTAATTTATCCAAATTAGGAGTCATTAACCCTTTTTTTGCATAGGACTCCACCATGTTAACCCCTTGGGTATCAGTCATAATAAATACAAAATTAGGCTTCTTCATTTTTATTTTTCCTACAATAATTGAATGACAAATTAAACTTCACATAGAAGAT
>JAESQG010000567.1 GCA_016765265.1 Pseudomonadales bacterium
TGAGCCGGTACTGTTTCTCCTGGCTATCTATGAGTCGTAAAAACGGAGTCTTATCTTTTAGGTGTTTTCTTAGTAGTTCGCTCAATCGTGCTTCCTCCGTATTAATCGTGCGCGACAATAACTTCTGGAGGGTTGAATAAGCGGGAATTGCGATTCGTTTTGATTTTAAAAACTGAATTGCATCTTTGAATAGTTGTATTTCATCGACATAGATTTTAGCACGTTTGATTAAATTCGATAACAATCCATCTTCGATTTCGGTATCAAACCTTTGATACCTTTCCATGCTACACACTTTTTTGTAAAGTCGGCTGCGTGTATGACGTGTGATGCTATGTCTTTTTTTATTAGCCTTTGGGTAATATCGTTGAACTAGATACCGGTAGTCTACTTCAACATCCTTCCAGCTATAAACCAAACATACAGACTTAAGTTTGAAATAGCCCAGCATAAGAAGAAAGTGAATGCGCGTCTGGTGTGAGTGGAGCCCTTTGGCAGCAGCCAATTCCTCTTCAGAAAAATCAAAAAAATGATCGCGCTCTTGTGAATTAAGTTGAGGTACACTATAGACGTCTTGTACCTCAGACTCTGACAATATTGATATACGTTTTCCTGGTGTTGACATGGTTTACTCCCATAAAAGGGAGGCATTCTACAGGAGGTTATTCAGTCAATAAGGCAGTATTTTGACAACAACAGCGATGTGTTGTTTTTGATCATGCTCTGTAGCTCTTTATATATGGGCTCTGTAGGAAACTTCGTTACATTTGGCGGGGATCGGCGTTTAACCCCGGTTGGAGAACCCTTTTTTGATATACCTAACAACCAGCCCGACGTGTTGGATTACTATCACGGTGTTTGGTCAGTTCACTATTGGTATAATATCTCTTCTAGATCAATAGAGAGGCGTCGACAATGGACTGCAGCGACTTGTAATATGACCCCTTTTTACGATTTTACAATTGGTTGGGATAATTGGGTTGATGATCAAGGTATCTAACAGCCGGAATTGTTGGGGATAAACATGAATCAATAGGCATCTAGGTACCCTCTTGAATATAGCGACGCAAAAGCGTTTCAATTCAATGAGGGCTACATGTGCGTTAACTTAACATAAGGCAATTAATGGATGTTTAGAGGATTTCTCATTAGAGGGTCACTTTTAGTTTTCACTTTAGGGTTGTTAATTTATTTTTTATTTCGGTTTGATAGTGTTCCTGTAGAAGGCCAAGTTGAACAGCCTTGGCCACAGAAAAATTCAACAGTTGCCACTGGGCGTTATATAAATGTATAGGGCCAATTAAACTGTCACATCCAGCGGCCAATTAATTTGTCACATATCAGATTTTGAACAATACTCTCATATTGCTATTTTGGGGGTATTTCAAGGATGATTACGATGACAGATTTTCAACGAATTGTGCAACTTAGGAACAGGGGTAAAACCCAAGAGGAGATAGCCAGAGAGCTTGGGATTAGTCGACGAAGTGTTATTCGCTATCTGAAGGATGGCAAAGTCCCTGTCTACAATCGTCAAACAAATTCAAATAGAAAAGATCCTATGGCAGGGTTTTATGATCTGGCTAAGCAGAAGCTTGAATCAGATCCCAGCATTTTATTGACTGACCTTCATAGCTATTTAGATAGCAAAGGCTATCTAGGAAGTGAACGAACACTGAGAAGGAAAACGCGACCTCTCAGAGACATTAAAAAGCACAAGGAAGTCTATTTTCAAAGAGAAGTACGTGCCGGTGAAATAATGGAAGGTGACTTCACCGAACTGTACGTGCAAATTGAAAACAAGAAAAGGAAAGTTTACCTTTGGGTAACCACACTGCCATTTTCAAATACTTATTTTGCGACTGCCTATTACCACTGTACATTTGAGTGTTTTGCGGAGGGTTCAGTGCTTGCCTTCAATGAGTTTAATGGTATTGCGCAGAAGTATCGACTGGACAATATGAGCCCAGCGGTTTCAAAAATATTATGCGGCAAAGATCGAGTGGTCACTACTCGATACAAGCAACTTCAAGATCATTACGGTTTTGAGCAAGATTTTTGCAACCCAGCCAAAGGAAATGAGAAAGGTAATGTTGAGTCAAATATACGGCATATTAAACGCAAAATTCTTTCAAGGATTTCGCTTCACAACCTTGTGTTTCGAAACCTCGATGCTTTCAAAGAGTTTGTCTGGGCGCTGTGTAGAGAGCATAATGAGTTGACGAATGTGCAGTCCAAATTCAAAGAAGAGCCACTCAAATCACTTCCTGACCAACCCTTTCTAAGCTTTAGAACTGATGTGGTAAACATCAACAAATACTCATTATTCACGCTTAATAAAACAGGCCATATGTACTCTGTACCGAGTCAATACATAGGTATGAGTCTTGAGTTGAGGTTATACCCTAGTAACCTTGAATTACTCCATGAGGGAAAAATCGTTGCAAGTCATAAAAGAATCTATGGTCCTAGAGGGTTAGTCTCCATTGAGCTTGAGCACATCATTAATGGCTTGATTAAAAAGCCTGGTGCCATGAAAGACTGGAAACATCGGCATATCTTATTCAGTCGACCAAGCTGGTTAGCATTTTATAATCACCTGATTGCCAATGGTGGGCACGACAAAAACTACCTCAGCTGTTTGAGATTGATACTTAAGCACGGGCGAGACGTGGTGACATTGGCCATGGAGTTGGAGCTAGAAAACAATGGTCCGATAACAGCGAAGAGCTTAGAGAAAATCATTACCAATGAGATGGATAATATCCACGAAATTAAACCGCTTAAACCCACGCTTCATCATTTTGATGAATTATTACACGGAGGTAACCATGGAAACCAGCTTAAAAGCGAGTCTTGATTCAGGCCTTAAAGCGCTGAGATTGCCGGCAATGTTGGCTTACTATAGCGAATGCGCTAGAGTATCAATGGATGATAAATGCAGTTACGAGCAGTACTTATTGAATTTATCCAAGAGGGAAATGGAGCAACGGTTTTCGAATAAGGTTAAGTATTTGCTAAAAAAAGCAAAATTCCCGAATACAAAAACACTCAATGAATATGATTTTTCGAAAATCGATATTAATAAGGAGCCAATTATACAGCTATGTCATGGGCATTTCATTAACGACCATAGCAATATAATATTCTTCGGTACACCAGGTTCGGGTAAGACGCATTTGGCGATAGCGATCGGTAGGGAGCTTTGTCTTAAGGGGTATAAAATACTATTTGTCACCGGTTGTGAGTTGACCCAAAACCTAGTTAAAGCAAAAAATTCATTAACGCTGACAAACTTTTTTAAGAAAATGTTAACTTTTGATTTGGTGGTGATCGACGAGCTAGGCTATATACCCTTTGAGAAGGCCGAAGGCGATTTACTATTTCAATTTATTAGTGATCGATATGAAAAAAAGTCAATTTTAATCACTACCAATTTGGCCTTCAGTGAATGGGATGTTTTGTTTCAAGACAAAATGATCGCAACAGCTGCGATAGATCGATTAGTACATCATTCGCAGATTTTTAACTTTAAAAGGGATGAAAGCCACAGAACGGAAGAGGCTAGAAAAAGATCAAACAACGAGAGCAAAAAATAAGCATGGTGACAGATTAATTGGCCTCTCATGTGACAGTTTAGTTGGCCCTATCCATATAAATGGTGATGTGAGTGAACAACAGGGAGTGACGCAAGATAATCACGTCGAACATATTGAAGTTTTGTCACCTAAAAAAAGGTTTATTCGAAGTGAAAGTAAGGACATGCCGAAAGATGTAATGGAAACGGCATTCGCAGAAATAGAGGATGGGTCTCTTTTTGGAGATTTAGGAGGGTTTTCTGAAGCAGGTGTTAAGCAGCTAAATTCTAACGATGGGCAGAACACGATATCTGCTTTTGACTTGCCTAAGTCGTTTTCTGGAGAAGTATTGAAGGATTTGGAATTCAGGGAGGAAAATGGTTATGAGGAAGTGTCTGTTGAAGAGGCTAGCAGCATATCTTCAATTATTGGTGAAATAACAGGAACTGAATACCCTATCCCAAACTTAAGTTTTGAATTAGCAACGTTGTCACAATGGTTTAAAAGTCAATATAGTTATATTGGATATATGTTTCCTTACACTGGCCACGAAAGACTTGGTTCTTATTATGGTTCGGTTAAGCGCGTTTTTCATCATATTTCAGGAAGCCATATAATTGTATTAGAGGAAACTACATTAAAAGATGGAAGTTCTCACCTAATCAAAGAGTTTGTAAATACTGACATACTCGGGTGTCACGCAAATTTGATTGAGAAGAGAGCCCCTAATGGCACGAGTTATGGCCATTTAAATTGGAGTACCGCATCAGCTAAGCTCCTAGTACTAAAGGTTAATGCAGATGATTCTTTAAGCGGGCTTGAAGACTTGGCCAATGATATCGCTCAGGAGAATAAAGACAGGTACAATTGTCGCGATGAGGAGAATAAGGATGAAAGCTTAAGTACTAATACGGATGTACATCCACCTGTTCTATGATGGGGAATAACTCTAAGCCGATGTCTGACGAACACAAATTAGGTCTACAAGACTTTAGCTCA
>JAESQG010000021.1 GCA_016765265.1 Pseudomonadales bacterium
ACTCAGTTGTATTAGACATGAGTGATCCGGAACAAGGATTAATGAATAAAACTGATGCTAACAAAGAGTATTAGTAATAGCACGCTGACGCATTGCTACTACTCAGCTAGCGCAGACGTCTACGTCCGTGCAAATTATAAACAAAATTGATATTAAAACAGGTAACAGTGGCACGGACAACATGTCACTGCTGTTCGAAACATGATTTATGAATCATCTATTTGGTTGATTTTGCTGGGGTCTCCGCCACATTTCAATACGATATCTGCGATTATTAATTCTTCAATTTGATTTGCCAACTTGAGTTTAGGGATTTTGTATCCCTTTAGATTGTTGGCATTCTTAAACACAGTTAAGAGTATAGCCGAAATCAACGTCATATACAAAATCACTTTAATTCCATTTTCGTTTCGTGACATCAGGTGACTGAAGTTGAGTTGTTGTTTTATAAACCTGAAAAAGACCTCGATTTGCCATCTTTGGCGATAGATATCAGCTACTTCTAAGGCTGTGAGTTCTTTCATATTGGTTAGAAAAACCAATGGTACCTGTTTGTTTTTATCCACACATTTTATAAGTCTCAGATAGGATATAGTTGGCTTGTTTTGTTTGTCAAACAACTCCACTTGCTGATCACTTTCAAATTTGAGATGTGAACTAGCGTCTTTTGGTACTGTGTATTGTTTAATCACCTTGTGACGGGCATTAGGGTTAAGTCTGGTTACAAACTGATAGTTGTCTTTACTTAAGGATTCAAATACTTTACGCGAGGAAATACCTCTATCAAAAACAACTATATCCTCATCCGCAAGAGAGCAACTTGTTATAGCTTTATATAAAGCAACGTCCTCTGAAGCATAAATTTGACCTGTAAACACCTTGGCATGTATTGGCACGTGTTTCAGAGCCATTGAAAACTTGATAAATCTCTTATTGCCTTGAGGATTAATACGAATCCCTTGTTCTAATATCTTGCTTGACAGAGCTACCAATGTTGAATCAAAGAGCACAATATTTTGCCGGGTTTGAAGCTGACTTTCAAATTTTGTAAAACAATACTTGAAGATAGCCTCAAAATAAGAAGGATTAATGGCAATCAGTCGATCGCGAAATGAGTTATACTTCACTCCTTTATGAATTTTATTGCCAAGTTTAGCAAAGGCTAGTGAGTGATAAAATTCTTCCATCACCCGATAACTGTTCTCTCTGGTAGTAAGGAATGAATATAACAGTAGTTGAAACATAGTCAATCCATCTAGCTTTTTAACCTGATGATTTACATTATATTCAATACATAAAGCATTGAGTATACTCTCGGGAACATAGTTTAACAATTCAGCTGCTTTCATTTAATGAAATTAGCTGAAAAGTTCCTTCCTCATTAAGTGTTAATTATTTGAATATCAACATGATATTGTTAATTTATTCATGTTTCGAACAGCAGTGACAACATGTCCGCGCCAGCTATGGAGTTACAAAACTGCTGTTTCCTTACATACTTTAAGTTTTTTGCAACTATTGGTTATATTTTTTATCTTGTGGAGCATTACTTTAAAAAATGACTCATATTGATTACCACCATACCAATATCTAGAACTAAAATCTTAAGCAAATGAAACAAAATGACTATGTAAAAGAACTGGAAAAGCGCATTGAAGAGCTTGAGAAAGCCAATATAGCACTTCATGAAAAATCCTTTGTGGTTCGGGAAGGCGATACCGTGAGTGTTCCCAAAGAAATTAAACCGATTTTTGATGTTGCCCAAAAAACAGTGGGCGAGTACTTTCAGCGGCTCAGAACCAATCCGGCCAAAGCAACTATTGACATAGATGGCCAACGGTACTTGCTGATAAGGGCTTCAGCATTATCATATGATTTTTTGAAGACCATTAAAAACCTGTATGCCAACAGGGGAGAAGAAGAAGCGTTTGCTATTGGAAAAAATTTTCTGTTTGACATTGCCCATGTTATTGGCATGGAAGACGCTAAGAATTTTCATAAAAAGATGAACCTTACTGACCCTATCGCTAAATTATCGGCAGGTCCGGTACATTTTGCGTATACGGGCTGGGCCTATGTTGACATTTTGCCCGAAAGCAGCCCAACACCAGATAATAATTACTTTCTCATCTATAACCACCCCTTCTCCTTTGAAGCCAATTCCTGGATGGAGGCAGGACAGAAAACCAATGTGCCGGTTTGTATTATGAATTCAGGATATTCTTCCGGCTGGTGCGAAGAGAGCTTTGGGCTACCACTCACAGCAGTAGAAATTTCATGTAAAGCAAAGGGAGATGACAATTGCACTTTCATCATGGCGCCACCGCATCGCATCAAAGATCATGTAAAAAAACATTTGAAAAAAAAAGATATAAAGGTTATTGTGGTTGGTAACGCAGACCATTGATGCAGGGTTGCATCAATGGTGGAAAAAGTTGTTACTGATTGAAGATACGTGTGGATTGCTGAAGGTATTCACTGACTAAACAGCAGGCTTAATTAGGGCTCAAATATGGGCCTGAGGATCTGCTAACAATAGGATGAAAGTGCAGTCTTCCCCCTTTCTACTGTTGACTGACAGTCCATCACCTGAAATTTCTGAAAATTGCTTACTCGCCGATAGGCCCTTACCGATACCGCCATTTTTTCAGCTCGTGTTTGCAGGGTTGGCGTTGATCGAAATGCTGCAACATTGGGAATGGCTCTAATGGGTAATATCGCCAGAAGCGATTTACTGTAGTGTTGTTACGATAGTAGGCCATGTGTGATTGAAAGGAATTCTCTGGGGAGCTTGCTGTCACTGTGAGAGGGAAGGGTTCTCTGGTTATACTCAACCGCATTTTACGGATTATGGCTCGAACCAATGACTTCGACTGATGGATCAACATGAAGGGAACAACATGAAAATAGGTGTACCAAAAGAAATTCGAGTATTGGAAGGACGAGTAGGTCTGACGCCTGGGGCTGCCGGGCAATTGGTCGCAGAAGGACATGAATTGCTGTTGGAGCGGGGCGCCGGTGTGTTGAGTGGTTACCCGGATACGGCTTATCAGGCAGTGGGCGTGACGTTAATCAATGATGCTGAAACGGTCTATGGGCAGGCGCAGATGATCGTCAAGGTCAAAGAGCCGCAGCCGGTGGAAGTGGCCATGTTACGAGAGGGTCAATTGTTGTTTTCTTACCTGCATCTGGCCGCTGATGAAGCATTAATGGGCGCCTTACAAGACACCGGCGTCACGGCGGTGGCCTTTGAAACGGTAGAGACCGATGCCGGTATGCTGCCACTGCTAGCCCCCATGAGTGATATTGCCGGCCGCGTGGCGGTGCAAGTGGGTACACATTTACTGCACCAGTCACAGGGCGGCCGGGGTGTTTTGTTGGGCGGCGTGCCTGCTTCTGAGCGTGGCAAGGTGGTCATTCTGGGGGCTGGAGTGGCAGGAGGGAATGCGGCGCTGCTGGCGGCTGCCATGGGCGCTGATGTCACGGTGTTTGACCTCAACCGGGACAAATTAGCAAAAATGCGGGCACTGGGTAATAACGTAACGGGCTTGTATCCTTATGCCGACGACATTCGTGCGGCAGCCCTAGAGGCCGATTTGTTGATTGGTGCCGTCTTGGTCACTGGTGAGCGGGCGGTGCAATTAGTGACGGCCGATACGGTCGCCGGGATGCACGATGGGAGTGTGATCATCGATATTTCCGTCGACCAGGGGGGCTGCATTGAAACCACTCGTCCTACGGATTATGCCGCCCCCACGTTCGTCGTGGATGGGGTTATTCACTTTGGCGTCACTAATATGCCCGGTGCTGTGCCTCGTACTGCTTCACA
>JAESQG010000568.1 GCA_016765265.1 Pseudomonadales bacterium
AAACTAAATTATAAAGGCCCACGGGATCGAGATTTTTAGTCAGTACCCAAAAGCGTTTTGTGGGGCTCCTCAGTTATTAATGCCAGAGCTGCAATGTTCATTTGTTTCTCTCATCGACAAGGGAGCACAAGCCTGTAAATGTATTTCGTTCCTCTTTTTGTATCAGCACTCTCTTGTTTAACCTTTTCTTAACTTCAGATTAAAGTCGTTCGCGGTAGCGCCCAGTTGTTGCTGTACCGTTGGGAGTGTGTAGATGGGGAGCGCACTTAAGATCCCTGCTTATCGAGAAAATCGTGCGATAGGCGGAGGAGGGGGGGCAATGGCATTCATTTAAAAAGAAAATCACGGGAACTTTTTAGTCAAGTGTAAGGCTCTGATTTAATGCGAACTATTCCTGTCGATTCACAAACACCAAAAAACCTTGACTCTCCTCTTATCTTTTGGCACTATACCGATGGGCAACTAGAGGCCGAGAGCGAAATGGACCAAGACATCGCGAACCTGAAGTCGACAACCTTTGGCGGAAAACGATTTACCCGAAAGCAGATTACAAGCATCAAAGAGACCGCCGCAAGATTCTCATCACTAAGTCGCCGAGAATTAGCGCATACGATTTGCGAACACTTGGCGTGGCAAACACCGACAGGCAAAAACAAGGTCCAGTCATGCCTTGGCATGCTAGAAAGCTTAGAAGAACTGGGGATCCTTTGTTTACCGGAAAAAAACAAATCAATGCACAGAGGCCCACAAAAAAAGATTCACTGGACCAAGCAAACACAAGAGCAACCCACAATTGATGATGATCTGAATCAATTGACGCCTATCAGCCTGCAAGTGGTGACCGAGAAAGAGGCCATTAAGCAATGGAATGAATTTGTCGATAGGCACCACTATCTAGGCTACAAACACCCCATAGGCTCACATTTACGTTATTTCATTCTCGACAGGCAGGGGAGAAAGTTAGGTTGTTTACTGTTTTCATACGCTGTCACGCGCTTGCCGCTACGCGACGAATGGATCGGCTGGCAAGACCAGGCACACAAGAAACACTTAAAGTTGGTGATTAATAACAATCGCTTTTTAGTCTTGCCTTGGGTAAAGGTAAAACACCTGGCTTCCAAGGCGTTAGCCATTGCCTCGCGACAACTTGCCGATGACTGGAACGAACACCACGGTTATAGACCGGTACTGTTAGAAACTTTCGTTGACCTGACAAAATTTAATGCCACATGTTACCGAGCGGCCAACTGGCAGTACCTGGGTGATACGAAGGGAGCTACTGCCAGCAAAAAAGTACAAGGTAAAACACCCAAAGGCATTTACATCTACCCACTGGTAGATAACGCCAAATCCATACTGATCAATGGCCCCAAAGCGCCCGCCAGGAGAAGCAAAAAGCCATCAATCAACGCCTCACCGACACTAGCACCAGAAGACCCCTTTATTGAGCTATGGCAAAACATTATCGAGACAGTGGTGACCGTGGCCAACGATTTTGATCTGCAGTGGCAAAAACGCAAGCGAGTTCTCAACACGCTCTTGATCATGCTTTTTATCTTTCGCCTGGTGTTCTCCAAAAACAAACAGGGCTACGCCATCACCGTTGCCGAGCTTTGGGATCAGTGTCGCATCATGGAGATACCTCTGCCGCAAGCGATGCCAGTAGCGGCATCGGCTTTTTGTAATGCCAGAGCCAAACTGGATGAAAGTATCTTCAAGGTTTTACATGCAGAAATTCTTCAACATTACGATAAACCTTGCACTGGCAATACGTGGAAAGAACACAGGATTTTTGCGGTTGACGGTTCGAAAATAAATTTGCCGCGTCAACTGATCGATCATGGCTACCGAATTCCATCGGACAATGCGCATTATCCACAAGGGTTGCTTAGCTGTTTATACCAGCTAAAATCAAAAATTCCGATGGATTTTGATCTCGTGGTTCATGCCGACGAAAGGAAAGTCGCGCTGACACACCTAAAGGTACTTTCTGAAAACGATGTCATCGTTTATGACCGAGGCTATTTTTCCTACGCTATGCTATGGGAACATGTAGAACGAGACCTTCATGGTATATTCAGGATAAGAGCAAAGGCTAGCCTAGCGGTTGATGAGTTTATCGCTAGCGATGAAACAGACAAAATACTCGAAATTATCCCTACAAAAGAAGGCCAAATAGTAATACGCGAAAAGCATCCCCAAGCCAATTGCCAACCCATCTCCTTACGCTTAGTGAAATATACAGTTAGCGGGACAACCTACATACTGGGCACCACGCTTTTTGATCAGCAAAAATACACCATTAAAGACCTCTCGGATGTCTATCATTCTCGATGGGGTATAGAAGAGCTTTACAAAATATCCAAACAATTGATGGAGATAGAAGACTTCCATGGTCAAAGTGAGCGCGGAATAAAACAGGAACTTTTTGCTCACTTTGTCTTGATTACCTTAACAAGAATTTTCGCAAATCACAGTGAGGATGGTTTCAACTTACAAAACCCAACTGATGAAGCACCGCAGATAAAAGTAAACTTTAAAAACAGCTTGATTACAGTGGCAAGAAATATTGAAGGCCTATTTCTTCAGCAAGCGATATTGGTAAACGAAGCCATCAATCATATCCTGGCGAGCATTTCTTCGTGCCGCCACAAGCTGCGCCCCAACAGATCCTATGACCGACGATCCAGAAAGCCCATAGGGAAATGGAAGCCCCCCAAACCTGCTAAACCTATTGGGGGAGCGCCCCCTATCACGACTTAGTAACTAAGTTGGAGCTTACAATATCTCAGAGTGCTAATCCCTTAAGTGAATGGGCTGTTTTGTTAAGTGAATGCCATTGGGGGGGGGTGTTATGACGATCGGGAATATTCCCATGAACTCAATAACTGAAAAGCCTATATCTAAGGTATAATACAAAAATGGGTAGTTTAATATCACGAATGCCATTATTTAGACGCTTGTGATATTTCAAGCATGTTGTTAGCATGAACCATAAAGGTAGGGATTAATTGTATTTGTGATCTTAGTAGGGTGGTAAAAAGGCTGATGCCAATAGAGAAATTATTTAGTGAAAGCGAGCTTCAAGAACTCTTAGATATGAATGCCGCTCCACCAAAT
>JAESQG010000020.1 GCA_016765265.1 Pseudomonadales bacterium
TAAGACTCATTTCGTATTAGAAACAAGGGTATACTTCAGACTCATTTGGTATTGGACAAGTCTGAATATTGCTAAAGGCTGATGTAGGGTCTTTACCTCCAATAATAAAACCTATAATAAAACCCAAAAATGGTTCTCTTATGTCTATTCGTCTTTTTCTGACTCTGTCAGCGCTATTAATTATCGTCCGACCTTCCTATGCGGGATATGGATTAGATTGCCCCGGTCTTTCAGGGTACGGAGACCCCACTACTGGCTACAGCGTATGTATGGTAAATTGCGGGGCTTTAAATCCACATTGGGGCTTAAAGTTTCTATGTGTTGGCTATGAAATATATGTTTGCAATGATCACTGCAGCGGCGGAAATAGTGAACCGCAACAATGTGCCGGTAATCCGATTGATATTAAAACTGGTGCTAAGCTACAAACAGTACAGGACTACGAGGCTGAAGGGGCATTCGGCCTAGCCATCAGTAGGTCGTATAACAGCAACGCAACACACGTTGATGGCATGTTTGGCAAACGCTGGTCAGGTTTAGAATATGCAAAAATTGTTCTTAAATATATTAACAACCAATTTTATGTCCATGTGTATAGATCTACAGGGCACGTCACCTACTTTAAATACAACGACACCACTACGGTGTTTAGCCCTGTCTCAGTAGGTGAAGATAGTTCATTGAAGCTAATTGATTTTGGCGAGGGCAATTTATTTTGGGAGTTTCGTACCGATGATGATATGACTGAATACTATGTATATGACCCAGTCATTGATTCGGTAACCCATATTAGTTCTACTTGGACATTGAATGGTGTTAGACAAATAAAGTTTTACTACGACGCGCTGAATCGTCTCGAGATTTTAAGGGATCAAGACAATAATGACATGGTTCTCACTTATAATGCGGATGACAGAATTCAGACTATTACAGTTCCCGGCTCGCGAGTGTATAACTATGAATACGATGCACTCGGTAATTTGGAGTTTGTAACCTACCCCGATGACACGCCAGCTGATCAGACCGACAATCCTCAAGTTCAGTACCATTACGAAGACCCGCAAATTGATAGCACAACGCTAGAGCGTTTATATCCTTATGCGTTAACGGGGATCACTGATGAAAACGGCGATAGGTTTGCGACTTGGACATACGATACTGGCGGTAAGGGCGCATCGAGTGAGCATGCAGTTGGAGTAGAACGTGTTACATTCGAATACGATATAGACCAAACGACAGTGACAAACGCCAACGGTAGGCAAACTATTTATCACTTTGATATTTTAGGAGACCGCGAATCGGAAAGTGGGGTTAAACGTGTGAGCTCTGTTGAGGGTGTTGCTACCAGCAACTGTCTTGCTTCAGATACCAGCTATACGTATGACTCTTTCACCGGTTTCAAGAATAAGGAGACTGATTCAGAGGGGAATATTACCACCTTCGTAATGAACTCATTGGGTATGGAAACCAGTCGTACGGAAGCACAAATCGACGTGGGTGGCGCGGTAGTTGCCACGGCCGACACTCGTACTATAGAGACGGATTGGGATGCCTATTGGAGACTACCCAGCGAGATTCGAGAGCCCGGCAAGACGACGGTTTACACCTATGAGAATAATAGAATAAAGACTAAGACCGAAACCGACACAACCAGTTCGGCGATACCCTACAGCACCAATGGAGTAACACGCACCTGGACCTATAACTACACCTATTTTGGTGCGGGCCAGCAACAAGTGGAAACAATCTCCGTTGACGGTCCAAGAACTGATGTGAGTGATGTCAGTGTCCAAACGTTTAATCCGCGAGGCTGGTTATTACAGTCGCAGAATGCCTTGGGCCATACCGCGCAAATACTGACACATAACACTGAAGGTTTGCCACTAACCCTACAAGATCCCAATGGTACACAAGTTTCCCTGACCTATACACCGCGCAATTGGTTGGATACCAGAACGGAGCACAGTAGCGATGGGGATCTAGTGGTAGATTATGATTACGATGATGTGGGCCAGGTTACAAGGGTGACCCTACCTAATGGTGTCGAGGTGAATTATGTATATGATGTCGCACATCGATTGATAGAAATATACAACACCGATGAAGGTGGTTTTAAATTTGAACGTATTGAGTACGTGTTAGATGATTTAGGTAATATTGAAACCGAGTCGATTTTCTACTCTAGCAATACGCTAGTGTATCAGCAGCAAAAAATCTTTGACGACCTCGGTCGTCTATTAACGGTGATCGGAGCCGAGGGGCAAGATTTACAAGCCAATAGCTACGGCCCTAACGGAAATCTTGAACGCGTTACTGATCCCAATACTGTCGATATCGTCCATAGTTTCGATGGTCTTAACCGACTTCAACAAACAGAAGACCGAAATGGCAACGCGATCGTATACGAATACGACGCACAAGATCATTTGATCAGCGTAACCGATCAGAGGTTGTTGATAACCGGTTATGTCTATGATGGGTTGGGCCGAAAAATTCAGCAAAGCAGCCCGGATACTGGCGTCACTATTTATTACTATGACTTAGCCGATAATCTGATACAAACTATCGATGCGCGGTTGGTACAAGTGGATTACACATACGATGCCCTTAATCGTCTTTTAACCACCGTATACCCGGCCACCAGTAGCGAGAATCTCACCTATCGATATGATGAATTGACCATTCAAGGAAAGCCCAATGAGAGCCTGGGCCGTCTTACGGGCATTGATCAGGATAATGGAAATTCTTTAGAGTACCTATACGATGATCGTGGTAATACGATCAAAACGTTTGAAAACGTAAACGGTCATTCTTTTGTCACTGGTTATGCCTATGACGAAGCGAGTTTGTTGGAGCAAGTGCGTTATCCCAGCGGAAGGTTAGTTAATTACGCCTATGATAATTTGGGAAAGGTGGATTCGGTAACCACTCAAGCCTCTTCGGGGGAGGCTTCTGAAACACTTGCTAGTGCAATTAATCATAATGCATTTGGTCCCATTAGCCAGCTAACCTTCGGCAATGGTGTGCAAATGGATCGCAGCTATGATCTGCATTATCGTCCTGATATCGTTACCGCTAAAGATGGCGGTACTGATCTAATGGCTTACGATTACGCGTTCTCGGCGCGTAACTATATCGATTCCATTACAGATTTGGTCAATGTAAACGAAGGGCA
>JAESQG010000569.1 GCA_016765265.1 Pseudomonadales bacterium
ACACTAGCATGCCCGCTAACATTAAACAACATATATATTTTACTAGGCACTACAAAACGATTTCTAGAAAAAACACCTAAACATGCGCCCTACAGACACGCTGATACCTTAAAGTGAGTGAAGTCGGGAGAGATGCTAATAGAATTTAGTCCGGATACGGCCAGGCAATGCCATTAACTTAAGGGTTTTCGAACACCGTAGGTTGGGCCGATGGAATCGATGATTGCCTAAGGTAGACTGTACCAGATCGTGTTTTTTCTATCGCTGTGTAGAGGGTTCAACTTGTTTTCAACTCTATATTATGAAACAAGTCACTTGCCCCCTATATTTTAACGAAAGCCTACATCAAACAATAAAGCAAAAGGCTGAACCTTTATCGATGCTGTTTATTTTTACGATGCTGTAATGTCGCGATTCCGGGATGTTGCTTCTTTAAAAATTCTTTCGGAAGTATTTCTTCTATTATGAGTTCATACTCTTCGCCACACATCGCGGCTTCATAAAACCTTACATGTCGAAACTCCGATTCCGAACTCAGCTTTTCCTGACTTCACTCCCTTTTTCATCTAAGTATGTGATTTAATTAAGATCAGCACTTGCAATTAGGCACTACAATGCTTATCGTTCAACCGATTATGAAGGGGGAGGTGTTACTTAACTTGGTAGGCTGTTGTTGAGGGTTTCAGGCCTAATACCTGATAGATTTTCTCCGCCTTGGGACTCACCGAAGAGGGCATGGCGTAAACGGATTTGGTTTTTCTATCCTCCAGTAAGCTCACTTGAACATGAGCAAGCTCTCGCCTAATCACCTCTGGCGATAATTTCTGGTACTGCAACGCTACCCGATACTCCAAATGGCGCACGCAACAAAACGACATGAACGCAATAGCCTAGTGAGCCCGTATTCTGGATTCATTCCAGTGATAAATCGGACGCACTTTCAAATCATGCTTTTGAATACGAAAAGATTCCTCAATATTCCACAGCCCTCGGTAATGCTCTAATACCGTCGCTGTGTCAGTGTCAGCGGTGTTGGTGATAACACCGTGCAAGCCATCCCATTTTGCGCTTTCTGCGATGGCTTCCTGGTTGATGGTGATCTGCCCGAGACTGGGCACGTTGAGGTATTTTTTATACCCTGAAGAGGCGATGAATTCTTTTGGCTTTTTCGATTTAGATAACTTCTTTCTTAATTTAACAATCGCTTTATCTCGATCATGCTTGTCTTTGTCTGCCCGCTTTTTACTGTGGCTCACAATCATTCTACGCCCCTTCGGGCGATCAATGATGAGTGTTTTGATCTGCTCATTCAGATCAGTATAGTGGTCGGTCTGCAGAATTTGTTCTTTGAGCGCTTTGCTTTGGGTCTTTAACCGGGTCCCCACCACGTACTCAATGTTGGCCTCCTCTAAGGCGGCTAAATTTGTTTCGTTAAACAGGCCTCGATCGGCAACAAAAACCACCCGCGAAATCTCGAATCGTTTCTTTAAACTCTCTAAGATAGGAACCAGTGTATGGCCTTCAAACATCGCTCCAGGGAACACCTCATAACCCACCGGTAGCCCTTCTTCGCTGACCAGCAGCGCTAGTAGCACCTGCGTCTCGTTTGCCTTATGGTCTTTGCTAAAGCCTTTTTGACGCAAGGCATCGGGCTCAAAAGATTCAAAATACAAGGTGGTGCAATCGTAGAACAAGACATCCAGTGAGCCGCCTAACATCTGAGTGGCCGCTTCACCTGCACAGCGTTGAATCTGATCGATGGCCGCCTCATCCAGGGCGTCCATCATTTTATAAACCGAATTTAAATTTAACTGAATACCAAAGTCTCTTTCCAGCAAATCCACTGAAGCCCGCTTGCTGGTTGGCTGTGCTATACGGGCTAGCGTAATGTCTTTGAGTATCCCCCGTCTTTTTCCAAAACGCTTTGATTTTCCCCAGACAGAGTCAAAACCCAGTTGCTCGTACACCGCACCAAAGACTTCATGGATACCGGTCACCGATCGCTGGACTTCTTTGAGGTCTCGAAGATTAACATTCAACGCTTGTTGTGCGCTGACCTTAGGCTTTTTCTTGGCATCGATCGCTTGTTCAGCGGCTTGCTCGGCGGAGAATAAATTACTTTGATGCTCTTGCTCTAATTGGGCTCTAACAAACTCGCCCACTTCCCTAAGTTTGACTAATTCGGCATCATTCATCGCAATGCCTACATGACGCAGAATTTTCTGGCGCACCTTATCGCCTACACGTACAGATTCCACTATCTGAACCGATTGGCGGGGACTATTGGGCGTTGACTTCACTCGTACAAACATAGCAGGAACACTAGCATGCCCGCTAACATTAAGCAACATATATATTTTACTAGGCACTACAAAACGATTTCTAGAAAAAACACCTAAACATGCGCCCTACAGACACGCTGATACCTTAAAGTGAGTGAAGTCGGGAAGACTTTCCGGAGCCTGCAGGTAAAGACATTATTCATTGGGGTCACTTCGTACAGGCTTGGGATGTCATTGCTGATCCGGACATGGCTTTCGATGAAACCCACAAAAAGAACACTATGAAGTTTGCCCTGCGAGCTCTACCCGGACTTAAAGAATGGCCTTCCATCAAAGAACGAGCATTCAACACCCGTCCAGGCCAGAAATCCCATATATTGATAATCATTGACCGTGAGAATATGGATAACCCGCTGGAGCTGATAGTCGCGCATTCAGAATCACCCATTATGAACCAAGAAAGTATCCGGTCTATCGTAGACAATTATCTGGATGCATAACCAATAGAATATCGAAAATTATGTCAGACACTACCACGACAACTGAACCGGGTTTTGAGAGCAGAAAAGCTGAACTGGTCTTCTTGCAAAAGAAGAGATAATTCTTGAAGCCGCTGAAAACACGAATACTAAGCGAGCACTTGCAAATGCGGTTAAACATTTTACTGGTGACTTCGGTGGAACACTTCCCTGCACTGCTGAGGAACTCAAAAATTACCTGGTAATGTATGCCGGTAAACTCGCTGTCGGAACACTTGAGCAGCGCCGAGTGCTTATAGGCCGTTGGCATCGAGAAAATGGATTTGAGTATAACCCCAACGACTCTGACTCCGTGCGAAAAATTATGCGCGGTATTAGGAAGAAATATAATCGGAAACAAAA
>JAESQG010000570.1 GCA_016765265.1 Pseudomonadales bacterium
CTCAAACAGCAAGAATCTGCGTACAAAACAGTTCTTGAAGCCTACTCCGACCCCGTTCGGGAATTTTGGAATATCACCTACATTGATGAAAACCAGATTGAATTCGATTTTACCGGCCACCCCGCCCTCTATCGATACTGGGATGCCACCCAATGCGTCACCTTCATGGCCCAGGCGACCGAGCAGGCAATAGAGCAACACCTAAAACAAGAAACTCTCTACCTCAAGCGCTACGATGAAATTTATCAGCGCATCAATAAGGCCTACGACATCGCCAATGCCGACCTGGCTAACCTGGTCATTTTTTGCCTCGACCAGCACGGCACACTTTCAAATAACCGTCGCAAGCAATACCAACACAAAGTCCCCGAAGGCACCTTTGATGCCCTCGAAAAGGCCTACCACGATGTGATGGCGCAATGAGAAACACTGCCCCAGAACAAAACTGGCAAAGCATCGAGATCATCGGCTGGCTCTATCAGTTCTACATCTCCGAGAAAAAAGACGAAGTTATTGGCAAAGTGGTGAAGCCAGAAGACATTCCCGCCGCCACCCAGCTATTCACGCCCAACTGGATCGTCAAATACATGGTGCCACCCATTAAAGTCTCATTCGAGATAAATGTGGATTAGCTATTCACAAAATTGACCACTATAATGGATATATATTGTCTAAATATAAAAAATAGTATCCACTATAGTGGATAAAATATAGGTTTGGAATGAACAATCAATTAACATTGGAAATCTACCGCCAAGGAAAATGGCAGACAGCTGCTACATTTAAAGTGGATGATATAACTGCGGGCTACAGGGGCTCAAGTTTACTCAACTACGATGTTCCTTACGCTGCGGAAAATATCCAGCAAGCAGAGGCTGCTGGCCTGAGCGCCAGATTCCCTGCCAATTTCGATTTCCATCAACTCCCTACTTGGCCAGCATTTATACTGGATATTCTACCCAGCGGGGCCGGTCGCACTCACTGGTTGAAGCGGCTTGAACTGGATGACGGGGCGGGTGTAGATTGGCCATTGTTGTTAACGGGCACAGCGTTCCCACCGGGCAATGTGCGAGTAGCTGAGGCTGCCGCGCAAAAGGATCTCGATGCGTTGGCCCCCAAAGCATCGGGCGAACAAGTAGCGATGCACGCACACCCAGGATTTACCACGGATGAAATTCTTGATCGCCAAGAGTATTTCATTGAGTACGTTTACGAGAATGGTGCACAAACAGCTGGTGCCTCCGACGTACAGGGCGCGGCCCCCAAATTTCTGTTAACGAAGGATCATCAGGGACGTTGGCATGCTGAAGGCGTCTTAAGCGATGATCAGATCAGTTCTTACTGGCTGGTGAAATTTCCTCGGGGCAGGAAATCCGCTGACAGGAAAGTGTTAAAAAACGAAGCGGCGTACATGGCGGTTGCCCAACAACTGGGGTTTAAGGTTAATTCTAAACTCATGTGGGAAAACGATACCTTGTTTATACCTCGATTTGATCGGCGCAAAACTAAAAATGAGCTGACAGATCGTTTAGGTATGGAAAGTCTCTGTTCCTTAGCGGGAGTGTGTAACTATGGTGTCAATATTCCACATGAAACGCTGAGCGAGGCATTGGCAACCTTCAGCACAGATCCCCAAACGGAGCTAATTGAGTACCTGTTGCGTGATGTCATCAACGTTGTGCTGGGCAATAAAGATAACCATGCCCGCAATACAGCCGTGCATCGGTTTGAAGATGGGCGCGTGACGCTGACACCGCTATTCGATTTCGCACCGATGTATCTTGATCCCGAAGGTATTGCGCGTGTATGTCGCTGGGCAAAGGAATTGGAAAGCGCCGGTCAACCAGACTGGGCTGCAGTGATGGACCATTTGAGCCCCGTTATTAGCGCGACCTCCGTTGATGCTAATGCCGTTAAAGTAACATTGAGGGACTTTGGCCAAAAATTACTAACACTCCCGGATATCATGCGAAGTTGTGGTGTCGATGATGACATCATTGAATTCCGCACGCCAAGCATTGAAGCCAATGCAAATCAATTGATCGGAATGAAGTAAGGCAAGTGCAATGACTACACCTGACAACGCCATTGAAGCGAAAAGAGCATTACGTGAGGACCTGGAAGCGGGGAATCTTACCCTAAGTGATGCACTGAGACGTATGCGAAAAATCGTTGGTCTGAATCAAACGGATTTCGCTAAAAATATTGCCGGCATTACTCCGCGGATTTACATGGAATACGAGCGAGGGCAGGGAAATCCGGCCATCGACACATTGAACAAGATCGCCAAACCATTTGGTTACGAAATTGGGTTTGTTAAGAAAAAGTAAAGCCGCTCGGCATGTACTCATTCGTGAGCTTAAAATACCTATACCACTGCCAATATAGCGATCGAAGTTCTTATACCCTGTGGTCAGTCAAAAAATTTAAGATGCAACGAGATTTTCATATTGTAAAATCGTTCGCTGGGACAGGCACTCTAAAAAACGCAAAATTGCGAAAACCGCTAGGACAGGCCCTGAAAGATAAATTCTCAGTTAGTGCGCAAAATGGGTCGTGCACCGGATGTTTTTAAAGGTGCCTGTCCCTTTGTTTACTACCTTTGTTTACTAAGAAAGGAAAGATGCTGATTACCGACATGGTTCTTGTTGAAGCTCTTATTCTCTAGATCGTGGGCTTCTCCAACTCTTGAACCAAATAACTTATCTCCTCAGATTTCTCTGAAAATAGAGTATGAGCATCAGATAAACCACGGTTGTAAAAATAGCATCCAAGCTCTTTAGAGAAGAAATCAATCAAAAATTCTGCATCAAAACCGCCAATTTCTTGATCGAGTTCATTACTGAAATAATCCTTTATTTTACTTACGATTCTATCTGTTTCGTCTTTGGTTAATTCAATTTCGCTCATGCTGTTCTCTTGGCGCACGCAACGCCGTTGTCATTAGGACTTTATGGTGGTCTAACACTGGTTGGCTAGACCCGTATCTTCACCTGATTTAGAGTAGTTTCTGTATCGCTAACCCTAATAATGAATTGCAAGCCATACCGTTTCAGTGTCAGGTTTCGTCCATTTGACTCTATGCTTCGTATGAGCAGGAATATTTAAATGGGAGCCCGCTATAAGATTACACTCGCTTCCGTCTACGAATGAAATGATTGCTTCGCCCTTAAGAACAATAACCCATTCGCCTCTGTTTTGATCATACCATCCTGAATTGGGAGAGGTATGCCCCTTTGAAACTATTCGCTCAATTTTTACATTTTCATTCTCAACGAGTAACTCAAAAAACTCCTCGCTTAGATTTTCTGGTATTGATTGAAAAATATTTTCTACTTTTACACCCATGTATTTCTCCTCCTAGAGACTTATCCAATCTACAAACATGAAGACGTTCACTTTAACATGCTAGCATGCTGATTCCTTACCCAGAACATGCGCTTTTTCAAGATTACTAAAGACTTCCGGAAAGCGTCCCGGTTTTTCAGCATCAATTGATTTCGATATGATCTAAAGACCCCTCTCTTCTACAACTACAACTACAACTACAACTACAACTACAACTACAACTAC
>JAESQG010000571.1 GCA_016765265.1 Pseudomonadales bacterium
CGAAGCCAAATAAAAAATTACATAAACGGACTAATTGGAGAGACCAATGCTGCAGATTTCTCCGTTATTAGTATTAATCTAATCGGCTTTTCTCAAATTAATGATACCTTTGGTTTTGATTTAGGGGACAATTTTTTAAAGACCTTTGCGGCACATCTTCAAAAACACACCCATAGTTCTGGGCTATCTGCCCGACTAAGCGCTGATGACTTTATTACCGTAATTCCAACAGTATCTCGGGACGGAGTTTCCGAAAATACGAATCAGTTAAAAGACATGCTTGAAGAGAGCATTTGCATTTCTGGCATAGATATCGCAGTTTCAATTCGCCTTGGAGTTTCACTGTATCCGGAACATGGAGACGATGCGGAACAGTTGCTGCGACGCTCGAGTATTGCTTTGCATGTTGCTGAGTCACGCCACATTGGTATTGATCTTTATAAGTTAGGTGAAGAAAAAGAACACCTAAAACGCATCCGCCTCATTTCTGATTTAAGTGATGCTATTAAAAAGTAACCTTACGAGAGATCAAAAATCACTTGGTTTAGCGAATTAAATACGAATAACGCCGTTAAATGTCAGTTGAATTGAACCGACCTTAAACTGCTCTTTGAGATAGGCCAAACAATCTACGATCCCGAGCAACTCACAGCATCGCCATGGCGCTGAATATTATTGAGCAGCCATGACCTGATCATTTAATGCCTATTTTTTGTTGATCACAAGCGATTAACTGGAATCAAGCAATTCTGGGCTATGCATTGAGACCGACCAAGGAAGCCACGATGCGGGATCAGCTTTAACCGATCGAGCGTTGCGTTGAAGACAATTAAGATAGTGATAGGGATTAATATCATTACGATAGGCGGTGACGATAACGCTAGTGAGTACGTTTGCCACATCGGCCCCCGTTTGTGTTTTATAAAAATGGCTCGTTTTTCTTGAGCGAATTGCCGTCTTCAGGCCTTCTTCCATTAGATTGTTATCGATGGGTGCACCAGAGACCTTACAAAACTGCGTGAGACCTTCGTCGTGTTTTAAAAAGTATTTACAAGCCTTACCGAATCCACTGTGCTCTTCACATTCGGGTAGTGCGAGGGTTGAGGTACACTCTGCCCCCAGCTTTTCCAGAACGGGTAACGAATGCTCTTTATGGTAAGCCAGGCGTTGCCCCTCATCGAGGCCCAAGTCTTCGCACTCATGATCATGGCGCCATATTTGGCCATAGAGATCCAGAATCAATCCCACTTTGTGTGGATGGTGCACTTCAACATCCACAAATTGTCGCCGTGCATGGGCGTTGCACAGCGCAATAATGGCATTGTCGACAACGGTGGGTAGATTGCGGCTCAGTGCATCGCTCATGATGATCGGCGGTGGCAAAGCCGTTTCTCGAAGTCGCAAAATGTCATCCAGGTGCTCACCGGCATGACCCAGGTTGGTGTTATAGAGGTAGAGTTTTTCACCGGTTTGGGTAACGGCTATAAGGCCACTGGTATAAATGCCACTGCGCAGTTGTGTGCCTTTGCCATTTCGCTTGGGTCGTTGTTCCGGTTTTTGATCCAGTATCCGGTTGTTGGTGTCATCGATGTAGATTACGTTGGCATTCGCCGCCTTGCGTTTCATTTCATAAAAAATGGGCAATATCTCATTGGCTACATATTCGCACTGATCAAAAATGGTAGAAGCTGTAACAGGGCAACCAAACAATTCATTAAGGGTCGCCTGATGATAATAGGGGATGCCGCTGAAATGTTTGTGTATCGACATCACTGAGCGAGCACTGTAGCCATATTGCTGCTGGGCATCGCCATCTTGTAAAACGACTTCGGGTAAAGGAGCTGTTACGACATGGTCGCATAAATTGCATTTGAGCTGTTGCGCAATATGTTTAACCGCTTCAAGGGGTGCACTGCCTGAAATACGCAATAAAACACTGGGAGGCTTCTTGCTCAGTTTTCCAGAAGGACACTCAGGGCATGTATCCCCTTTGACGGTATCCACTAGATTGTACTGTACGGTTTTTATTGGCTTGAGTTTTTGTCTTGATTTCGGTTTCTTTTTGGACGTTAATGCGGGTTTTCTTTTGTCATGACTGCCGGAGGACTCGCGCTTCTCTGAACTTTTAATCATCCCCAAGAGTTTGCGTAATTTATTGAGGGTGATGTCTTTGTCTTCCAGTCGCGATTGAACAGCCATTAAGGTATGAATGGCGCTGAGCAACAGGCGTAAATCATCGGCCTCAAGCGCCAAGTCATGTTCAATCGCATGCTCCACACGAACGATCAGTTCTTGCAGTGCTTGATAGTCAATGTCTTCAACCATCATTCAACCATCCCCCTCTATAGCCGAGTGCGTAATCTAATCAAACCTTTAGGGATTGGCAAGTGTTTGATTTAATTAAAAACCTTAGTTGGGACGCCGCTGCCGAGGAAATCGGGGCTTTAGACTTGGGCCACCCCTGATAGCGGCCTTGGCTAAGGCGCTTTGTCGCCAACCAATAGCCCGAGCCGTCGTGATGCAAAATGCGAATCATGGTGTTGGCCCGGTTAATGAAGACGTAGAGCGCGCCGTTGCGAGTGTTTTTATGCAAGTGCTCAGTGCAAAGGGACACTAGACCATCGATCTGTTTGCGAAAATCCACTGGATTAGTGGCGATGAATATCTCGGTTTTTTCGGTGAGATGTATCACAGTTCACCTCGTTGTTGCAGAGCAATGACGAAGGTAGCCACCTGCGATTCAGAACCTGACAGCATCAATTGGGTGCCACTTGAAAACCGGATCGAGGCTTCAAATGATTTACTATTAAGAAGAGGATTCGGCTCAACAGTGAGGGCCCCCACTGTAACAAAGCTCTCTTGCGTTGAGTCTTGCTTTAGCCAACGTTGTAGCGTTCCATGGTTAATAGCGAGGCGACGAGTAATATCGGTTTTATTATATTTGTTGGGTAGCGCTAGGGTTTGGGCAATAAGCTCATCGGGTATTGGTCTTCGTTTCGCCCGAGTCGCTCGCCAGTGATCAAAGGCTAGCCCGACCTGCTCTAGTGTGGTGTCCATAGGGTAATTCCTGTTTTAAATAATGGAGCTCTTATTGAACTCGCTCAGGAATTAAAATGTCAGGGGGCGTGCCGTAAGGTTACAATTGGATTCTAGATTTTCGACTACGTGCCTGAAGCAGAAATTGAGGTACGAGAATACATCTGTTTTCTGGAAGAGATGCTCCGTAAAAAGCACAGCCACCTCAATGTCGTCAACATCAACTTATTACAAAGCCTGGTGGACTATTTAGGTGACCGTAACCTGATTGAAAAAGCCGTCCAGATGCAAGCAAAAAAAGGGGATGAAGCACTGCTGAAAGCGCTTAAAGGACCTTTGCATATGGATAAATTTGCTCCATATCTTGTTAAGAGCGCCCAGGCGGCCGACCGGGACATTATTTTCATTACAGGAGTTGGCTCCGTGTGGCCTTTGCTGCGAGCGCATAACTTACTCAACAGTTTGCACTCCTTACTAGGGCACAAACCCGTGGTGCTGTTTTATCCTGGCCATTATGACGGACAAGCCATGAGTCTGTTTGGGAAAATCCCCAGTAACAACTACTACCGTGCATTTAAGCTGGTGCCATAACGCAAGCCATCACGCAAAGACATTAGGGAAATGAGCAAACATGATAATTAAAGACTTATTTTTAAAACCGCTGGATCGCCCAATCAACGGGGTCGTAAAAGCAGATCAGGACGACGATGCCGCTGTCTACCAAGAGCTTGACGAATATGTCGTGACTAACGAGCTAGAAAAACACGTCCGTGATTTTTTCGACTCATACAGTACCGATCTCAACGATCCCTCAATTGCCAACAGAGTCGGGGTATGGATCTCTGGCTTCTTCGGCTCGGGCCAATACCGATGCCATCTTATTTAATATCGACAGCAAGGCCAGCTCCAATGATGAGGGTAACGCCATCCTTAACGTGTTTTTAACGAGCATCAGGGCTTCAGCGGCGACCATCCACACATTGCCCATATGGAGCGTGACCTAACAGCAAGGGGCATGTATGAGGCGTTTAAAAAAGCATTCAAAACAGCCAGCGGTGAGAGTTGGTTAGAAGAGCGCGATATCACCCAAAAGATCAAAGCCACCGACATCGCCAGTTCAGAAGAGAACAAAGAACTCAGCAACTTATTGTTTAAAGAATTGCTACGCGACAAAAACAAATTCCGCTATCACATCAATAAAACAGATTACTCCATTGGCCGTTATCTTGATGGCCACACACAGGATGGCCGTTACGACAATGATCTGCGCGTAGAAACGGTTTCACCCTTAGATGCAGATTACAATCAACTATCAGAAGCCGCCTGCATCCGTAAAAGTTCGGAGAACGAAGGGCAGGCCCTCATAAAACTACCGGATGACAGAGCCTTTTATTCTGAACTGAAAACCCGGTCAAAGCACCATAGAACGATCTATCCTGACCCTCGAGCGCCTGCTGAGTAAAGACGACAGTTTTGCATTTTTCAAACAGATCGTGGAGGATAAAAACGACTACCTGGATTTAGAAGAAGACTATCTCGACATACACGAATTTTTCACCAACCAACTCAGTACCTGGAAGCAACTGCAACAAGCCCTGAGTCACTTTGAAATAAACCGTCAGGCACTTGAGAGAGACGTAAACCTAAATTCAGCAGTTAAGAAATTGATGTACAATGCAAGCTCTTTA
>JAESQG010000572.1 GCA_016765265.1 Pseudomonadales bacterium
AAGGTCAGATGAAGACAAACATTTCCGGCTCTTTGTCGCCCGCTGAACAATTTTACGGGCTAGCTGCGTAAGTCGAAAACCGTTTGTCTATTTTTGCTCACGAATTTTAAATTTGTAACGGAACCAACAAAGTCTAGATATGAAGGGTGACCGCTACATATATTCCCGAAATTTCGATATCCGTATCAAGGTTGGCAACATCATCCAATGTGACATTGATTATGCGATATCCCAGCTCAGCGCCTATTCGCAAATCGGATTCATAGCCCACCTTCAGGGTGACATCAGTGACATTACTGTCTCCAAGACCAATGGCGTTAGCCTCAAATCCACCGTAAAAGCCAGAAAAAGGTAATTCGAATTGCCCCATTGCATCAGCGAGAGCGATAGTTTCATCAATGGTTATTCTGGAGGCAGTGGTTAGCATCAAATCTCCGTCAAACTGGCGTAGGGTCAACCCAAGGTCTATGGAAATCCAGTTGTCTAATATCTCATAATAAAATGTCGCATCAGTGTGGGTGAGATCTAGGTCGGTAACTACCGTGGTCCCATTTGCAATGGTGACATTATTAAAACTTATATTCTGGGCGAGAGCGTTTGTACCGTTAATCTCTAGTGCCGTGGATTTCAGTTTTATGTTTGGAATTAATGGCAGAGGATGTTCTATCGCAACCCATAACATATTGTTTGTATCATCATTTATTCCGAGGTCACTTCCTACATTGATGTCGGCGGCGCTGAAGGTATTCAAAGTACCGCTGAATTCACTTTGCCAGCTACCCGCACCAGCATAGATACCAAAAATGGTATCTGCCGCAGAGACTCCAGGAATAATGGCAAGAGTGATGGCACAGAATGTCGACTTTTTCATCAAATAATCCTTAAATTGAGAAGTAAATGAAAGTGCTGCACATCTATTTTGATGTGATAGGTGCAATACTTTCGTCTATGTCACAAGTATTGCACCGCTTGAGAGGGAGCGCAAAAAAAAGCGTTTATTTATTCTGGAAGATGATCATGGGAAGATCAAACAAGTGAAAATCAAACAAGTGAAAGATGGCATCCATTAGGCCGACTTGTCCATTAGGTTGACTTAGCAAAGGCTTGAGGTTGGCTATCTAAGATTGCTATTTGCAGCCTGGTATAAACGCCTAGCCATATTAGCTTGGGTAGGCTAGTGCCAGCAGCAAATGGGTCGGGTAATGCAGTGGGTAGTGTCGTGTTTTGGGAGGACCTTCGAATGGGATCTAGATAATTTTCCAGTTTAGTAATAAGCATTGATGCCCTAAAACTTTGAAAATTATTCAGCCAACCTTCAAATATTCGATGCCACCCGGCCAGTTCATCTTGAGTGTATTTAATAAAGGCGATTAATTCCGGCTCCTTAGTCGTCATATTAATATGAGTTAAGTAGCGAGAAAGCCCTTCCACCTGATCCATTGCTCGTCTCAAGGCACCACCGCTGGGATTGTCTGCGAGCTCATTGATAATACAATGGCGTTCCTTCGTGTAGAGCTCTTCAAGTTCAGTGGTATCAGGGCAAAACTGATAACTGGGTTGAGAATATTCCATGGTCTAGTCTCCAATGTATAAAAAATAATTCTTAGAGCAATGGCGTGTTTGTTCTCAAAAAATAGGATCGAGAAGAGAGGGTGAGCGAAGACTCTAGTCCCCTAAAAATCACGTTGCATGCTCTACAACATGAGCAGTATTTTGAGTAATTAAGGGCTTGGAGACCAACGCCATCTCTTGATACTTACTATTTGAAATATAGATAGTTGCAATGGCAAAAAGAGGAGCTGTTCTATAAGTAGATGAAAAATATAGTTATTTATAGAAAAGATTGGAGTTTGAAGCTAAGCACGTTGCACCAGTATTTCTCGTTAGGTGGCGAGCTAAGGGGTTGTACTCATAAGGATCAGATAACCGACATACACTTATTGCTCATTCGCTTTGAATGTATGCCGGTTTTATTTTTGTCTCAGAAACTAGAAAAGTAACCACGGATCTGAAATGAAGCGACTATTTCCCTAAGGCATCAAAAAAACTGGGTAGCCCATCATCTAATTGGACTCCTAACGAGTTTAGGGCCCAGGAGACCATATTATACTGACCAATGGTGAACACTAAATCCATCATTTGATGTTGTGAAAATCCACTTTCCGACAAAGCATTCCAAGTTTCGGTGGACACTAAGCTGGATTCTTTCAGCTCATCTGTTGCACGAATTACCAGTGCTTCTATATCACTCCATCCTGGCGCGCTAGGGCCTTCCGTAATACGTATCACTTCCTCTTTTGTTAGACCACTCATCTCGCCGATCCAGGCATGTTGTGAAAGTTCATAATCGGATTTATTGAGATAACCTATGCGAATAATCGCAATTTCACGGAGACGAGCTTCTAGGGTATTCGTGCCCATAATATGCATTGCAAATTGATTCCAGCTTTTGGCTAAGACGGGATGATTTGCTAATGTTGCCGTTACGTTAAACACTTTTGCCATCATTTCCGGCAGCTGAGATTTTTCCGTTACGTCCTCAGGAATCCATGAACTTTTTTTCAGTTCCGTGTCCCAACTTCCTATGTCCAAAGGTTTAACCCTAGGTTGATCAAGTAATGTAGCCATCGTATTCATCCTTTTTAACGTGTGTCATTTTTGATTAACAAACATAAGTCACGGACTAGCTTAACTCAGAGATAAGGTGAAAAGAAGGTTCTGATGCTACCGGGCGCTGATACACCCCAAAATCGATATCATTTTTTACGCGATTTTCCCTTATTGAAAGTTCTGTTGATCTCAACTGATCTCAATTGAAGCGTTGATGGAAAAACAACGGAGAATGTCTCTCTTACACTCATCCCAGCATCTATGGTATGTTTCTGATTGTATGGTATGTTTCTGATTGCGGAAGCAGTCATGCAAGTATCTAGCGCGAACATCGCATCTGGTTAGCGATTGTTTAGATAAAAGCACACTCAAATTTTCAGTAAAATAAAAAAGGAAATAGATATGTCAGATGATCTTAGATACGACGGGCGGAGTCGACCTGGTCTTGCCTTACTGGATGGGCCGCGCCCAGGGCGCCTTCTAGCGCGGTCTGGAGCCAGCCGCGGGATCGCCTCTCCCCGGCCACTCAAGCGAGCGGTGAGTCAGCGTGACTGCCGACGACAACGAGCGTCTGGGATAGATCGCAGGGATCGGCTGGCCCGGGATCAGGCCACTGCAGGCACAAGGGAGAGAGACCTACCCTGGGTGGGACT
>JAESQG010000003.1 GCA_016765265.1 Pseudomonadales bacterium
CACCCTCAGCAAATTCAGGCACGAAATCCTGACCATAATCAGAGATTTGTAATCCGGTTCCAAGCAAGACTAAATAGAACACCGCAAGAGTGATCAGGTAGTACTGAAGGGGCGGGAATATGGTTTTCTGATTTTCCAAACACACGCTCCCATCGAGCGCGGAACTTGGCTTCATTTGTTGGTCGTCGGCGTGATCCCTTGCCCATGCTTCACCTGCCATTCGACCGTTTCGATGATGCAGTCAAAGATCCCTGCTTTGCTGCTAAATGGATACTTGATTTCCATTCGTGTTTGCGTGTGGCTATACAACACTTCGCATCCTCGTCTGTCGATTGTCCACCCGTTATCCAACAGCCACCTCTCCGCACGCGCGGTCACGATGTCGAGGGCGTGTTGGTCCAAAATAACAGCCCAATGGTCCGAGTCTCGACGATATGAGATGTGAAACTTTGGAATAAGGATTTCTCTCGGCCATACTTCTTCCGGCAACGCTTCCTTGAGATCAATCAACTGTTCGCGGTAAGTCATCTTTGTTTCGTTGTTAGTCATCAGCGTCCCCTTCATAAGCGATCCAAGATCGACAGTTTTCACACGCAAACGAGACTTCTTTTTCAGGGTACCCGTTTTCAATAAGCCACTCGCTAGTAGGCGTATTACATTCCTTTATGCGGGGGAAGCCATATCTCCACCCTGACGGTGGATCCACCCAAGTTCCGATTACTTTTCGGTTAGTCATCTTTGGTTCCTTCGCACTCCGCAGATCGCTTGTGCGCGAGCATCACGCGCTCGACACCGAACGCGAAGCCCATGCCGTTCTTGTATCGACCACCTCCGACGATCTGTTTCTGAGCACCGAGCAGGTCGCAAGTGATCTCGAAGCCGCGAGCGTCTTTGTAGTACGCCGAGCCTCGATTCACATTCAGATTCAACTCAAAGTCGAACCGATCGAGGAAAGCACTGAGCATCTGAATCGCAAGAAGGGAGATTTCGTACTCGACCTCACCATCACACGATGTTGGATTCAACCACTCCACACCGAACTGCGTGAACTCGCGGTAGCGGCCCTCTTGCGGTTTGTCGTACCGCCAGCACCGCTCGGCGTAGTAGACCAGCGTGTCCGCTGGGAACGCATCGGCGATCGCTGAGATGGTGTTGGTGCATTCCGGACGCAGACACAGCGGGCGGCCTTTGCGGTCGGCGAACTCGTACATGCGCAAATCGGGTGCAAGTTTTTCGGTGTAGAACGGGGCGGAGTCCAGCGAGGGGAGCCGGATGGGTTGGCAGCCAAAGTTGGCGGCAATGTCCTCGCTCGATCGGATGATGCGTTGCATGAGGGCAGCGTCGTCGCCGGTTCGGATGTGGGTGCCCTTGACGGGCTTGTAGTCAGTCATTCTTTGATTCCCTTTGAGTTGGGCGAGGTGTAAGGGTGACTATCTGTAAACCGTACACGACACGGGCAACACCGTACCTTCGGGCAATGTGCCGCCACCAAGGGAGATCCATTCCAACGACGCAGGCAACACCATACCTTCTGGCAATGTGGCACCGTCGAGGTGGAGCGTCTTTTGACCTTCTGCAACTTCAATCTTCTTCATATGTGATTCCTTTCTTGGTCAGTCATTCTTTGATCTCCATTACTTCGATTGCGAGGCTGACGACGGCGTAGCGGAAAGGTTGGCCGCTGCACGGAAGGAAGCGTTGGTAATCCTCATCGCACGCATCGAGGAACCACCGCCCATCCATCTGCCCGTTTATACTGAACCCCTGGATATAGTTGGTGCCAGCCCACCGCAGCAACTCCAACGCTGCGTCCGTGCAGTCGCGGGGGTCGGGTACCCTCCCGCCTCTTACATGTTCGGGGTATGGACTAAACCCAGACCCTTTGCCGAGGCAGTAGACCTCCTGCCAGCCCTCTTTCTTTGAAATCATCTTCGCAGTCGCCGAGTCGTTTGGTCTAGTTGGGGCCATTGGTTGCTACCTTGCTGCTGGGTGGTGCGGGCTCTGTTTTTTATGGCGGCCATGATTTCTTTGATCGTGGTCCACGGGACATTTATGTTTCGGGTGTATTCTTCTCCGTCCTCGCCAAACTCGGGGAACCCAAACGAAAACTCGCCCATGTACTCCCGCTTCGTTTCTCCAGATGCGGTCAATGCGTCCTTGAACGCGGCGAGATTCTTTCGAGCATCCGAGGCACTCCACGCGAGTATTGCACGGCCAAGGCTTCCGCCTGCGATTCGGATCTCGCCGTCGTCCTCCGCTTTTTCAACCATCTCAACGGCTGACCTTGCCGCTGCTTCCGCTTTTTGGCAGCGACGGTTCAACCTCGCGTTTGTATTTCGAGTCGCGGCGAGTTCGGTGGTGAGGCGGTCGATGGTTGCTTGCTCATGGTCAGTCATCTTTGATCTCCTTCTGTTTATTGAACCATCTCATACACAAATGACAATCCCACCTATCTTTTCTAAGGAATTTACCTATTCGGGAGAGGTTCCAGCGTTTACTCACATTGTAAGATCCGCAATGGGGGCAAATAATGGTCGGTAGTCCTCTGATTGTTTCTTGGTCATTCATCTTTGATCTCCATGAGTTCGATTGCGAGGTTGATGACGGCGTAGCAGAAAGCGGGTCCTGATGCTTCGAGCATACAAACATGCTCCCCTCTTGCCGTGTGGATATGGAATACGGATTCGGAATCGGCTGTCATTATCAGGTCGTTATCCCACATAAGTTCGCGCAACAACGCCATCGCCGTGTCCGTGTCTTTGCGAGGGTCTTTGAACGAGCATCCATCCCTCCGTTTCTTCCACTCTGCAATCACCTCTGCGGTTGGTTTAGTTTGCGTTTTCTTATTAGCGGTTGAGGCTAATGAAGCAGGAGGCCGTTTGTCTAAATAGCGGTCGCCGGTTGATTCACTTGAGTTCATTTGCTGATCCTTCCTGCTCGGCACATTTGTCGCATAGATACATACCGTCATGGATCACTGTTTTGTAGATTGCTCCGCAGTCGCACGCAACCTCGCTCGGTTGGTCCTGCTTGGCGGCGAGGGCGGCTTTGCATTCATGCTCGATCTCACACATGTCCTCGAATAGCATGATGTCTTCACGGATCTCTTGTGTGGCATTTGCATACACGGCACGATCTAGTATCTTCTCCACCACCGACTTCAACTCGGCGTTCTTGGTGCGGAGATCAGACAGTTGTAATCTTACACATTCAAGGTCGGTTTCAAGTGTTGCTTCTGCTGTTCGTAAAGCATCTTTGCTCTCGGCAAGTGCGGTGCGGAGAGATTGGATTTCAGAGCGTGCCATGCCGCACAATGGATTGGCTGAAAACAGCAGTTGTTGGTCAAGATTCATCTTCGTCTCCTATAGGTTGATCGAGGGCTTGGCGGCGACGGCGGCTTCGCGAGTTGAGTAGATGGACTCACAAACAGACCCATGAATCTGGAAATACACACCAATTCCAGACCCATCATCAATGTACTCGAAGTTTACAGACCCATCCAGAATAGCCTCAACCACTACTGCGGTTATTTCTCCATCTCTGGAATGGACAAGGTATTGGCCCGGCGTGATAGCCACACCGTCCCCCGTCTTGGGCAACTTCTCCACCACCGCCCGCAACTCGGCGTTCTCGGTGCGGAGAGTCTCATTTAGATCACATATCAACTTTGCGGTTGCTTCTACATTAGAGAGCCGCATCTCTATCTCAGTCAGTGTTTCACTTTCCATCTTCATCTCCTTTGGGTTGGGCGAGGGCTTGGAGGGCTATCCGACTCATCGCTTCGGGTGTTGGTGTGAGCACTAGGGTTTTCCATCTTGTATCTGTCTCAGTTGTGATCTTTACCAATGCCACTCGGTACCTCTCACACCCCGCCCGGCTCGCGGCGAGTTGGTCATGGACAACTTGCTCGCAGATTATCGAACAAGTTATCTCGCTGCCTTGAACCACCTTGGAACATACCGGACACTTGGGAG